>CAYJMX010000038.1:0-10660 GCA_964371485.1 uncultured Gammaproteobacteria bacterium
TTCAATGGATATAATATCAGGTCAATCAAGAGAAGATGCGCTAAGATCACTAGCTAAAAGAATTGACTCGCAAGATTTAAAGTCATTTTGCGCGCTTTTAATCCAATCTGATAAAATGGGGACATCGATCGCAAATTCTCTATATGTATATTGTGATACAATGAGAACAAGAAAAAGACAACGAATTGAAGAGCTTGTGCAAAGTGCAAGCACGAAAATGACAATCCCTATGATATTATTTTTACTACCAGCATTATTTATCGTAATTATGTATCCAGCAATTATGAAAATAATGGAAAATATGACAGGTAAGTTTTAATGAATTTAATGAAAAAATATGAAGAATTAATGAGAAAATGCATAGAAGAAGCAAGCAAGTATCGCTTTGAAGTAATGCCAAACCCTATGGTAGCAGCTATTATTTATGATGAGAAAAATGATAGTGAAATAGCCCTTGGGGTGCACAAAAAATACGGAGAACATCATGCGGAAAGAGATGCTATTTTAAACAATCAAGAATGCGATTTTTCAGATAAGACATTAATTGTAAACCTTGAACCCTGCTCTCACAGTGGCAAAACACCACCTTGTGCGGATTTGATTATAGAAAAAGGCTTTAAAAAAGTTGTTATAGGTATGCTTGATCCAAACCCACTTGTTAGTGGCAAGGGGATTTTAAAACTGCAAAATGCAGGCATAGAGGTTATTATAGATGTTTTAAAACAAGAATGCGAAGAATTAAATAAGGTATTTATTAAAAATATTACAACTAAAATGCCGTTTGTGACTATAAAAACAGCCACAACGCTTGATTCAAAAATTGCAACAGTAACATCAGAGAGCAAATGGATTTCAGATGAAACTTCAAGACAGTTTGTGCAAAACTTAAGAACTCAACACAGCGCAATTTTATCTGGTTCTGGAACGGTACTAGCGGACAATCCAGCTCTTACTTGTCGAATAGATGGAGCTAGAAATCCAGCCAGAATAATCATCGACAGGCAAGGGAAAATCTCTTTTGATTATAAAGTATTCCACGATAACAATACAAAGATATTTTTAGCCACAAGTAATATGGACAGAATATTTCCAGATAATGTAACAGCAATTCCATTCAGCAATTTTAACTCACTATTTTTAAAATTATACGAACACGGAATATGTTCTATTCTTGTTGAAACAGGCAAAGCGACGCTTTCTGCGATAGTAAAACAGGGTTTAGCCGATGAAATATATAAATTTATGGCACCAAAAATATTTGGCACAGGGCTTGATTTTGTAGGCGAAATTGGCGTTTTTAAGATAAATGAGTGCGTTAATTTAGAATTTATTGAAACAAAAAAATTAAATAATGACATTTTAATTAGAGCAAAGTTTATAAATAACTAAGGAGAACTTTTGAAAATATTAGTAATAAATGGACCAAACTTAAACCTTTTAGGCACAAGAGAGCCTGAAATATACGGAAGTACAACGCTAGAAGATATTCAAAACGAGCTTGTAGAATTTTCAAAAAGTATTGATGAAAATATTAAAATTGAATTTTTTCAATCAAACTTTGAGGGTGCTATTGTAGAGAAGATTCAACACGCAAAAGGTAATTTCGATGGAATTATTATTAATCCAGCAGCCTACACCCACACAAGTGTGGCAATAGCGGATTCTATAGCGGCAGTCGGCATTAAATGCGTTGAAGTGCATTTATCAAACATATATAAGCGCGAAGAATTCAGACACAATTCATATTGTGCGCCATATTGCATAGGGCAAATAACAGGATTCTCAAAAGAAGGTTATAAAATGGCACTTTTAGGGCTGTATAACAATGCAAAAAAATAATGAACTGAATTTTATTGATATAATAAAAAATTCCCTTGATGATAGCTCATACATCGGGGATGATTGCGCGTATATTAAAGAGCTTGAACTTGTAATATCCTCTGATAGTCTGTGCGAAGGGGTACATTTTTACTCTAATATCAATACAAAAATTCTTGCTAGAAAAGCGATGCTTGTAAATATAAGTGATATTTTAGCTTCTGGCGCTATGCCAAAATACGCGACAATAAACATTTCAGGGGACTTAAATGAAAAATTTATTGAAGAATTTTATTTTGAAATTAACAAAGTCGCTTTAGAATATGACATAAAAATTATAGGTGGTGACTTAACTAAAGCAGATAAATTAAGCATCTCAATTACCATACTAGCGGATGCTAGAAATAGAAATATTTCATCAAGAAAAAATGCCAAAAAGGACTATGTGCTGGCTGTTTGTGGTGAATTTGGGGTGAGTGCTCGTGGTTTTTTAGAAATCAGCGAAGATAACTATTTTTCAAAAAGACATTTGACCCCAAAACTGTACCCTAAAATTTCAGAAAAAATTGCCACAAGCGCTAAAAAGCCATATGCGATGATGGATTGCTCTGATTCTTTAATGAATTGCCTAGAGTGGTTTAAAAACGAATCTAATGTCGGGGTTGAAATTGATTTTAATAAAATCCCAACTCAAGAAGGCACACAAGCAGAACATATTTTATATGGTGGCGAAGATTACTCTTTAGTGATTGCGCTTGATAAAGACGACTACAGGGCGCTATGTGAAGAGGATATAATCGTTATTGGAAAAATTACAGATACAAAAGAAATTGTTGTAAAAAACATCGATTTAAATTCTTTAAATAAAAAAGAATTTTCGCACTTTAATTAAAGCGCTGGCGCCTTTTTCTCAATTTTATTAGGTATCATTTCAATTAATTTTCTGTTTGCAACTTCAAAATCTGGTTTTAAACTTAAAGCATTTTTTAAATTCACAATCGCACCTTGATTATCACCAGTTTTAATGTCGTATAAGGCATTTATGTAGTGATAGTAATAGTTTGCTTGATTTGAATAAGAAAGCACATAAAGATAGTGCCTCGCGCGCTCTAAATCGTCATTTTCTAGTTCATAATTTAAAAAAGTTACCCAGTTATTTTCATAAAACGGATTTATTGTTGAAGACCTTCTTGTAAGGGTCTTTTGAAGGTTTTTATTGTTATAAGCAATTGATGTTGCAATGTCATAATAAGCAATAAAGGGCTTGTTATTCATCTTATCAAGCTTTTTTTGAACTTTTAAAAATTCTTTTGAATATTTTGGGTCATTTCTATAAATTATCGCCACTTTAATTAAATTTGTATGGTTATTTTTATCTTTTGAATACGCTTTTAAATAATATTTAAGCGCCTCTTCTTTAGAATATTCTACAAATTTTATATCCCCTAGACCCTCTAAAGTAAGGGCATAATTTTTATTTATATCATAACTTGCTTGATAATTTTTCTTTGCATTATCAAGGTCTTTTGTCATAAACTGCGCTTTTGCTTTTAAGCTTAAAATTTTATAATTATTTTTATCAAAGCTTAAAATATTATCGCAATCTTCAATTACTTTTTCATAGTTCCCTTGAAGATACGTTTTTAAAACAAGATAATATTTTTTATCAGCATCCTCTTTTGATAGGTTTGATAGGGCAATTTGCTTTTGAATTAAAATATTATTTATAAAAATATAATTTTCATAGTTGCTCATAATTTTTGAAATAAGTTTATAAGCTTCTTTATTTTTATTTAAAGCAATTAGTGCTGTGACTTTAAAATTTAAATATGAAATATTATCTTGATTTAATTCTAGCGCTTTATCAATATATAAAAGAGCTTGTTGAAACTGTCTAGAATGGCTCATAGCTTGAGCAAGAACGTAATTTGCATAATCAGATTTTTTAAGCATTTCAGCATTAGCGTGAAGCTCATACGCTGTTTCTTGAGCAGAATTGTCAAAATGAATTGATGAATAAGCCTTTGCAAGGTATATTTCTTCATTTTTATCAGGAACAAACGCCGGTAAAAAAGCGTCATTAATTGATTTTGCTTGAACTTTTAATAATTTTTTATTTTTAATTTGCGCTATAGCTTTTTGCCCGATTGAAAAGAAGCCAATTTCATACATGGATTTTGCAAACACAAGGCGGGCAAAATCATTTTGAATACCACTTAAAAGCTCTTCAAACTCATCATAAGCTACAACAACGTTTCCCTGATTAAACTTGTTTACAACATCAACAAAATTCGACCTTTGAAGTTCAAACTGTTCAGCATCAGTGAAATCTTGCTCATCTGCTTGGCTTAAAAAATTATCAACTATTGTTGATAAAGAAAACGCACCCGTGTGTTCTGTGTGCTCTTGCACATTTGAAACAGGGATGTTTTTTTCATCATAATCAATTAAACTCTGCGCTGTGGCGAATGAATTTAAGGAAAAAACCAATAATAATAAGCTTATATAAAATTTCATTTTTAACTTTCTTTTTGAATATAATTGTAATATTTATCAAATATTTGTATTAATGTGGACTCTTGAGCGGAAAGCTCATCTTCTTTATTAATAGAAAAATACAGGTCGCTTAATTTGAATTTTTCTAACAATAATCTATCATTTTGCTCTAATTCACACTCATTATCGCAAATAAGCACACTCAATATTTTATCACATTTTAAATTTAAGAACACATCTACAATTTTTTTATCAAAATGCGCATTTGAACCCTCAATTAAAACATCGATAGCTTCTTTAATTTTCATCTTAGATCTATAATGCCTTTTTGAAGTAATAGCATCAAAAACATCACTTACAGCAAGAATTCTGCCCCCTAGTGGAATGTTTTCTCCTGATAAATCCTGAAAATATCCCTTGCCATCATATCTTTCATGGTGAGATGAAGCGATTAGTGCCACATCTTGAAATTGTTTTGTAACATAGATTTTAGATAAAATTTCTTTTGTTATACTAGCATGCAACTTAATGTGTTCATATTCAATATTTGTAAGCTTGCCCTCTTTTTGAAGAACCGAATCTTTTATCCCGATTTTACCAATGTCATGCAATAATGAAGCTTGTCTTATGATTTCTTTTTCTTTTTCGCTCATACCAAGTTCATCGCAAATTAGCCCAGCATAAAGCGTTACGCGCTTAGAATGACCTGATGTTATTTTATCTCTGGCGTCAATTGAAGCTGATAGGGTGTCAATAAAACTTGAAAATAGTTGTTTTTGTTCTTCAATAAGTTCTTTTTGCTTTTTAAATAAACTCGCATTTTCAAGCGCTATACCTGCTGAAGAGCCAATTGCCACAAGTAAATCCTCATCACTTGAGCCGAATTCTCCATCCACTTTATTTAAAACTTGAAACACGCCAATTATATCGTGGCTTAAGTTTCTAATTGGCATACACAAAATAGTTTTTGTTTTATAACCAGTTTGAAGGTCAATTTCTTTATTAAATCTTGTGTCGCTATAAGCATCTTTAATATTTACGGTTTCACCCGTATTTATAACATGGCCTGCTAGTCCTTTATCACAAGAAAATCTTATTTCTTGTAATTCCATACCAAGAGCCACCTTAGACCAAAGTTCTTTATTCTCCTCATCAAGCAAAAACACTGTACATCTATCAGCAGCCAGCGCTTTTTTAATTTCTTGAGCAATAACAGTCAACAAAGTATCCACATTTGTCTCAATGGCAATTGTTCTACCTATTTTAAGCAACGCTAGCAAAGGGTCTTTAGAATCTTGTTTTTTAACTATTGAAAGGTCTGCGCTTTTTAAATTTTGCTCTTCTAATTTTTCTATAGCGTTTTTTATCTGCACAATTTTTTCATCATAAATTGAACTCTCTTGCATTTTTATACTAAGAGCAGAATTTATTAATTCCAAAGATTGCTTGTAATTACCCTCTTTTAATTCAATTTGCGAATTTAAAAACAGATTGAATTAGCAAGGAAATAGGCGTCATATAAAGCTTTTAGTGCTTCATAGTATTTTATATTTTTATTTTTATAGCCAAGATAATTTATGATAGAAACGACAATTGAAACAAGGTCGAAGTATTTTTTATCACCAAATTCTTTTTTACAATCAAGCAAAAAATCAATCTCTTCAAAATCATCTTCATTAATTAACGAGCCAAAAATTGCCAGCATTTTGCTCAATTTTTGAGTATAATCACTGTTTATAGCGTTATTGATATTATTTTGCTCAATCATTTTTTAATCCCGTTTTAATTATTTTATTATAGCTTATTTGTGTGAAATTAAGAAATATTTTTGCACTTAATCCAAATAAGCATATCCATAAACGCCCTTGCTCTATGAGATAGGAAGTTTTTTTCTTCATCTGATAATTCTGCCATGGTTTTATTAAAATTATCTACAATAAAAATTGGATCATAGCCAAAACCGTTCTCACCTTTAATGTTGTGACCTATTGTACCTTTGCATATTCCCTTTGTTTTATTTAAAATACTGCCTTTTTCATCCAATAAAACAAGAGAGCACACAAACTTTGCACTTCTTTGATTGTCATCAGCATCATCTAGAGCCTGAATTAATTTTTGAATTCTTTGACTAGGAGTTTGAGCGTATCGAGCGCTTTTTATCCCTGGGGCGCCGTCTAGAAAATCAACACACAGGCCAGAATCATCTGCTAGAAAATATTTTCTATTCTTTTTTTCAACTTCTTGCGCTTGTTTTGCTTTTATAAAAGAGTTTTGTTCAAATGAGGTGCCATTTTCAATGGGGTCAAATCCATTATCTGGAAGTTCAAATTCAACACCAAAGGGCTTAGAGATGGAATTAATTTCTTCAATTTTATGTTCATTTGAAGTGGCTAAAACAATTTTCAACATCGCTTACGCTCCATATCTTCTTTGTCTTTTTGCAAACTCTAAAATGCTATCTCTCATTGTATCTTCAGAAAAATCTGGCCAATGAGAATCAAGAATAATAATTTCACTATAGGCTATTTGCCATAATAAATAATTGCTTATTCTCTGCGCTCCACCTGTTCTAATTAATAAATCAGGATCTGGAATGTCTTTTGTATAAAGATAATTTGAAATCAATTCTTCATTAATTTCTTCTTCTTTAACGCCGTCTTTAATTATATTTTTAACAGCATTTTTAATTTCATCTCTTGAGCCGTAATTTAAAGCTATTTGAAGATTTACACCAGTATTTAAACACGTTGTGTCAATTGCTTCTTTAAGAACTTCTTGCAATTGAGAATTAAGTCTTGATAAATCTCCAATAAATCTTAATTTCACATTCGCTTCATTAAGCTCTTTTAATTGGGATTTAATTGTGTTTAATAAAAGCCCCATTAAAAATTCAACTTCTTGTTCTGATCTGTTCCAATTTTCAGTAGAAAAAGTATATAAGGTAAGATATTTTAGATTAAAATCATGTGACGCTTTAAGGGCTGATTTAAGAGCATCCACACCTTTTTTATGACCCATCGCAGATGGCAAATTGCGTTCTTTTGCCCATCTTCTGTTGCCATCCATAATAATTGCTATATGTTGAAGTTTTGATTGTTTAACAATTTCACTTATATCAGTTGAATTTTTAGTAACTAACAAATTTATAGCCTTATTTAATCCTATATTAAAATTATAAATTAAATAAATTTATTCTCAAGGAAATTTATGCTAAAATCTACATATTATGAGCGAAATACTAATTTTATACATATTATCAAAATACGAAGCTTCGATTTATAAAATTGCAAAACTTATTGAAGAATTATTTTTTGCATTTTTAAAACCATCACTAGGCACGATAAATCCAGCTATTAAAAAATTAGAAAAACTGGGCGCTATTGAAATAAATCACAAAATGAGCGAAGGTGGCATGGAAAAAAAGACCTGTTCTATCACACCTTTTGGAAAAAAACACTTGGTTGATTTGCTTCTTGGTTTTGAATTTTCAAACCCATCAAATGTAATTAACAATATAAAAATGGCTATATTTTGTTCAAATGTGCTAGAAGAAGATGAAAAAAATGAATTTAAAAAAAACATAGAAAATCATCTTCAACTTTTTATTGCAAAAACACAAAATAAAGCGCAAAACCCATATATAAGTTTAAATCAAGACCAAGAAAAACTTGTTCAAATAACTATAAATGAAGCAAAAGCGCTTCTTGAGGTATTATGAGCGCTATAATTTCTAAAATCGAAAAAGACTCTATCGCATATGAACTTGAACTTGAAGTGGGGGATGAAATCATCTCTATTAATGAGATAAAGCCAAAAGACATCATTGAATACAGCTTTTTAATGATGGCTCAAGAGGTTGATATCCACATTAAGAGAAAAAACAACGAAGAAGAAATTTTTGAAATTGAAAAAGACTATGAAGATGATTTAGGTGTGGAATTTGAAAGTGCTGTTTTTGATAGAATACAACCCTGCACTAATAAATGCATTTTCTGCTTTGTAGATCAACAGCCAAAAGGGCTTAGAGAAACACTTTATGTAAAAGATGACGATTGGAGATTATCCTATCTTCAAGGCACATACATTACTTTGACCAATTTAAAAGAAAAAGAATGGCAAAGAATTGAATCTTTTAATCCAGATTCATTATATATTTCAGTGCATTCTACAAACCCTGACATTAGAGAGAAGATGCTTCAAAATCCTAGGGCAAGAAGCATTAAAGAAGATTTAAAAAAGCTGCAAGATTTAAACATAAACATTCACACTCAAATTGTTCTATGTCCAGAATACAATGATGGCAAGCATTTAGAAGAAACGCTAGAGGACTTATTTAAATTTAAAAAAATTGTTGAATCTATCGCCATTGTTCCAATTGGAATTTCAAAATATAGAAAAGAAAAACTAAAAATGGTGGATGAAGAAATTGCCACTAAAACCCTTGATATTGTTGATAAATTCAACAAAAAATTTAAGAAAAATATAATTATGGCATCTGATGAATTCTTTTTATTATCAAAAAGAGAAATTCCAGATAAAAAATATTATAAAAATTTCGCGCAAATTGAAGACGGCGTTGGCGCTATCAGACTTTTGATTGATGATTTTAATAAAAATAAGAAAAAAATAAAAAAGAAATTGAAAAATAAAACAAAACTTTCCCTATTCACAGGGGCAAGTGCTGCAATGATTTTTAAAGATTTTCAAAAAGAAATTATTGCTGAAAATCTAGAGTTTGAAGTAATTGAAGTGCAAAATGAATTTTTTGGAGAAAAAATTAATGTTTCAGGGCTTATTGTGGGTAATGATTTAAGGAATTCAATTAAAAAACATAAGCCTCAAAACGTTGTGATTCCATCTATTATGCTAAAAGATGGCGAGAGCGAATTTTTAGACAGCGTAAAACTTGAAGATTTAAAAAATGAATTTAAAGACGTAAACTTTTTTGTCATAAAAGATTGTTACAAATTTGGCGAATTTGTTGATATTATTAACTCTTTTTAGCAATTTTTTTTTAATACAAACGTTTATATAAATAGTGTGATAAATTAAAGGTATTTTTATGTCTGTAAATAATACGCAAGCTCCTCAAGGTGGCTCAATACTTCAATCTGTAGGTTCAAGCGCTCTTCAGCTTGGAACAACAGTAGGTGGCACAGCGGCAGTTGGAACAATTGTGTCTAAGGCAATTCCGCCTAGTAAAACTGCAATTCAAAAAGAACTTGTTGATCATTTTGTTAAAGAGCAACTAAAAAGCGCACCAGACACAGAAATTACAAAAAATATGACAGATAGTTTTTTAAAAAAGGCAGAAGATTCTGTTAAAGCCTTTTTTGATACGCCTAAAAAAGAACGCGCAGCAGATGATATTGTAGCATTTGCAAAAAAAGCAGCAAAAGACACTTCGACTAAAAAAACAGTAGGTTTTGCAGTGTTATTGGGGCTTGCTAGCTTTGTAGCGTCAGCGTTTGCACCAAAAGGTGGTACACAGACTTCAAGCGCGTCACAAACTGTATCTTCAACTCAAGGCTAATTAAAAGTTTCTTCTGACTTTAATTCTCTATTCATAAGGCTCATAAAGATTTCTTTTGAGTTCTCGCTTGAGTACACAGCTTCATATATCGCATTTGAAATTGGTGTTTGAATGTTTAACTTTTTAGACAATTCAACAATAGCCTTTGAAGTTTTAACCCCCTCGGCTACAGAACCCAAGTTTGCGATGATATCATCAATTTTTTTATTTTGAGCAAGCAATCTACCAACAGTGTGATTACGACTAAGTGGAGAAGAGCATGTCGCGATTAAATCGCCCATTCCAGATAAACCCCACATAGTAGAAGGTTTTGCACCAAGTGCCGTTGAAACACGCACAATTTCTGCCATGCCACGGGTTAAAATTGCACCCTTAGCGTTATCCCCTAAATCAAGCGCTGATAAGAATCCAGCTGCGATTGCTATAACATTTTTTAAACTTCCGCCAAACTCCACGCCGATGACATCATCGTTTGTGTAAAGTCTGAATAAATCTTTTACAGAGCAATATTTTTGCACAACTTTTGCAACTTCCATATCATCTGATGCCACAGAGGCCGCCGTTGGTTTATTATCAAGCACTTCACGAGCAAGCGTTGGGCCAGATAATACGGCAAATTTTTGATTTGGAAGAACTTCCTTAACAACTTCGCTCATTCTTTTTAAAGAAGGTAACTCAAGCCCCTTAGATGTATTTACAAGAATTTGATTATCTTTAATGCCTGCTTCTCTTAATTGCTCGCAAACTGTTCTAATAGCACTTGTTGAAACAACAAGAAGGATAATATCCGCCCCATCAATCGCATCTTTTAAA
>CAYJMX010000039.1:0-8093 GCA_964371485.1 uncultured Gammaproteobacteria bacterium
TTTTCCAAGCGCGTTTTGAACTTTGTCTTTAACATTTGGATTAGGATGCACGGGGAGTACAAATTGATGATCCCTGTATTCTTTTGTTAATTCAATAATGGCTTCAAGTATATCATCAAGCCTTTTTCCGTGGTTTTCACGCCTGTGTGCTGTAATAAGTACAAGCTTGTCATTTAGTTCAACACCCTTTTGTTCAAGTTCGTTTTTGGCATTTTCTAATGACTCTTTTGACAGGCATGAAAGCGCGTCTATTACGGTATTGCCAGTTACAAAAACTTTTTCTTTGCCTATATTTTCTTTTAAAAGTGCATCATATGAATCATTCGTTGGTGCGAAGTGCAAGTCTGTAATCCTTGCGCTCATTTGGCGCATAGCCTCTTCTGGGAAAGGTTCAAACATATCATATGATCTAAGACCAGCCTCAACGTGAAATACTGGCACTTTGTTGTAAAAGCTTGCAAGTGCTCCGCAGAATACCGTCATAGTGTCACCTTGCACTATTGTTGCATCAATTTTTTGGTTTTGATAAACATCACTTAGTTTTGTTAAAATCCTTGATTGCATTCCAACCAGAGTTTGATTCGGCATCATAACATCAAGGTTGATATCAGCCTTTAAGTTGAAAAATGAAAGAGTCTGATTTGAAAGCTCTTTTTGCTGCTCGCTATTGCAGATAATGACATTGTATTCAGGATGCCTTTTAAGTTCAAGCATAACTGGCGCAAGCTTTATCGCCTCTGGTCTTGTTCCAAATACAACTAATATATTTTTCATTTTTCCTCGTTAAATTTCTCTTTTAAAAAGAGTGTATCACAAAAAGCTCAAGATATTCTTTATCTGTCCTTTAAAATTTTATTTAATTTAATTTTTTCATTCCAATATTCTGATTGATTTGAATTGAGCCTATAGGCGTTGCCATAAGCCCCTTTTGAGCGGTTAAATTCTTTTGTGTCTAAAGAAAAACCAAGCTTTAAATAAAAATCATCAGGCTTTTTGCTGAAAAAACTAAGCTTGTCAGCATTAAGCTTCACCGTTCCGTTGTGGCCAAACTCTCTGCTTTTTTCAATGGCAATTTGCACCAATTTTGAACCCACGCCCTTAAGTTCGTGTTTAGCGTAAGATTGAAGATTTTCTATAAAAATATCCTCATCTTTTGTGTAAATGCTCATTTCACCTAGTACATTTTTAAGCCCTGAAACTATATAATAAGTTTCGCTCCCGCTGTCTTGCGTTGCTGATTTTAATATTTCAGCAGAAACAATCTTGCTTGAATGTTTGCTTTTAAATTGAGTCATATTTATAAAATCATAAACAGGGCAAGTGTTTAAATCTTTCAAATTTGGATACTTATTGTATTCAAGATATCTTACTTTTGCAGTTTGATATAGTTCACCCATCTTTGTTGCAAATTTTTGCAGCTTCGCCCCTGTAAAAGATGGCTCTTGAGGCTTGCTAAAATAAGGCATATTGCCTAAATGTTGATTATTTTGAACCTTTTTAGGGCTATTATTTGCACGTATAGCACCAGAAACACATGAAATTTTCATACAACACCAAATTTATTTTCTTATATAAAAAGCGTGATAAAATTTTGTTGCATGGAATTGAGGGTTATTTTATAAAGATTCAGCAGCCTGTATTCTCTTTTTACTAAATTCAATAATCTTCTCTAGATTTGGCGCAAAAGACAATTCAAAGTGGAATCTTCCCCAATTCGCTCGCCCTGTGAATTGTTCATGCGAGTTATTTATCAAAGGAAAGCCCCAATATACTCTTGCAGTCAAATCTGCAGGAAGTTGTAATCTTAAACCCATACCCGCACTTGCAAGAAAATCGTTGGCATCTATGCCCTCTTGCCCTGGACCTTCGCCTTTAAATGGGAATACACCAGCGTGATCTACAAAAACTATACCTTTAACATATTTGCCCAAAAATGGCACTTTTTTAGTCTTCGGTGTTGGAATTGTATCAACGGCTTCTTGAAAAGCCGAAGATTGATTATCAAGCACCGCTAGGTTTTTAATGTTTTTATGTTTCATATCATTTTCAAGAGTAGAAATGTTAAACACATGTTCTTCTTTATTTTCTTTTTCTTCTTTAACTTTAACGGTAATTGAAGAAGGTAAAATCGGGAATAACACTTCAGCACTTACAAAATAGCCCGTTTTACCAACAAGAACACCTTCGGAGAAACCTCTTACAGATGCGATACCACCTGATTGGAACTGATCGATATATGGAACAACATCAGTTGGAATGTATTGATAATTTCCTCTGAATTGACCAATAATGCCGTGTCCAAAGTCGTGTAACCTTGTTACACCACCACTATATTTAAAATATCTTGATTCTTCTTGGCAAATCGGAAACGCGTGGTAAAAATCCTGAAAAGCATAACAAATACCCCTTTTCGTATCCACCCTATAATTAAGCGAAGTGTACGCGTTAAGTTCATAGGTAGGTTTTCTGATTAATGGATGAGTATAATAAAGAGCATAGTTGTGCGATCTACTTTCAATGTTAAACATTGTATAAGGTCCATCAATAATTCTTGAATTACTTGCTGAATACATAAAGCCGACTCTGCCGTCATATTTATTTACTGGAATATTATAATCAGCAAAAGGAGTTACAGAAGCTTTACCCATATATGCACCAAGAGTTAATTTATCCCTTTGGCCAAACAAGCTGTCTGCTTGCGCCATAACACCACCTCTTAAAACACCAATTGTGTTTCTTCCTGCGTTGTCAAAAAGTCCTGTAATATGGAATGGAAAATCTTCCTTTGCGTTTAATATAATATCTGTCGTTCCTTTGACGCTCCCTGGGACTAAGCTGCCATTTAGCTCTACCCCTTGGTTGTAGCGGTTGAATTTCAATATATCTTTTTCTAAAGTTACTATGTCAAATAAATCGCCTTCATTTAAAGACATGCGTTTTTCAATAAAGCCAGATTTTGTCCACTTGTTGTTTTGAACTTTAACATCTCCAATTTTGCCCTCTACTAAAATGATTTTAATTTTGCCAGAGTTGACTTCTTGTGGCGGCAAAAACGCTCTTGCTGTTACAAAACCTTTTTTAGAATAAAGCATATTTACCTTTGTAATTGCTTCATCAATTTCATTAAAATGTACATTGGCTCTTGTTATAGGGTTAAATATTTCGCTCAATTCTTCTTCAGATAAAATATCGGATTTACTGATTTCATATTTATCAACATAAACACCTTTAGTTTTATATTCTGAAACTTTTGCCTTTACAACTGGCGTATCATTCGATGGCGCTAGTGTCGATGAGTCTTTTTTTTTCTCGTCTTTTTCTTTTTTATTCTTTTTTTGAAGCTTTTCGTAGTCTTCTAGTTTTTTATTTTCAAACTGCTTGCGCTTTAAAATATCCATATCGTGTCTATTGATATTTGTGTTAATTTGACCAGCTTGAATAGCATCCGGTGGAAGTGGAGCTGAAATTGCAACTTGTGCTGATGTAATTATTATTGCTGATGCTAGGGTTGCACCAAACAATCTTTTTTTAATCCCTGTGAACATAGTACATTTATTCCATTATAATATTTTCACACATTATTGCATGGCGTTTTATATATTAATACATATTGTATAGAATTGTAAAAAAAAGTATACATAAGTTAAAGAATTATATTCTGACGTTTTTTTCTGTCATATCATATCCGGAAGTATTTATATAATGAGGTTTAGTGTATGCAATTTTTTAGAACTTATAAAAGGTCGATAACATCTGTTATACTGGCGTTTTTCTTTTTCCAACAGTCTTTAATATTCCCTGCTGTTGCAAGTGAAATATCTGGTGTGGCGGGAACAAATATGTCTGGTGGTGGTCAGAAATTTGATATTTATACCCATCACATAAGTGGTGATACTGGTTTTAGACACTATAATAAATTTGACCTATCAACAGGTGATGTTGCAAACCTTAATTTTCAAAATGCCTCAAATACTCAAAACGTAAATACTTTTGTAAACCTTGTTGATAATAGAATAAATATAAACGGCATATTGAACACGATGCAAGGCGGTAACTTCTATAACGGAAGAGCTGTTTTTATATCTCCAAATGGTATGATGCTTGGCGCCACTGGCGTGCTAAATGTGGGCTCGTTGACTGCAATTGCACCTACGCCTCAAAATTATTTTACATATTTAACCCAAGATGCCATTGTTGATGTCGCAGAAACAAAATTAAACGACATTTCAAATGCTATCGGATTGGGTGCAAATATTACCATTCCTCACTTGTATGAAATTTCAGATTTAAAATTAGGCGATATGGCAACAGTTTTAGCTACTGCTGATAATGCCGCGTTTTATGGCGTTTCAGAAGGCGATGTCATTCCTAGTATTGATATAAGAGGTACTATCATCGCTAGAGATTCTGTTGAAATCGTGGGTAAAGATATCGTGCTTGATGGCGCGAAAATCGCGGCTGGTGTCGGGCTTAATCAAGTAACATCATCAGGTTTAAGTGTTGATAATACTGAAGTGATTAAAAACAGATCGGCTGAGGTGTTTAATGCACTTGTTAATAATGATGTTCCTAGCGGCAAAGGTTTTGGTGTTAATGGTGGTAAAATTATCATCACTGGTCAATCAGTAAAAGAACCAACAACTTTTGGTTTAACTGATAAAATTCAGTTAAAAATATCTAATGCACTTCAAGACTTTATCTTTGGTGATTTATTTGAACTTATTGATGGTGTATATAAGGTTAAAGACACTGTTGTAGGTGAGGCTAAAACTCAAGCGGAAGCTTTCTTAACTCAAATCAATGTTAATGAAGTAAATGATGCCAGAGATCCAAACGCGTTAAATAATCAAAACCACGCAAGTGTAGTTATTAAAGATAGTACTTTAGCTGCTACGGATGTTGAAATTCAAGCAAGAAGCTTGGTGAACTATGTTCCACCAGCGATAAGACCGTTTGATGAAACATACATTGGTGCAACTATATTAGACCCTGTAAGTGGTACCGTTCAAGATGCTTTTGTTGATACCATAACTGATGATAGCTTTATTAATTGGGAAGGCTCAAGAGCTAAAGCTAGTGTTGATGTGTATGGAAATACAACAATAAAAGCAACTGGTGATATTGATATAACATCTGATGCTATAGCATATACGGTTTTAAAACAGTCTTCACTATTCCCTCAAACAATGGTAGAAACAGGTGGAGAGCTTTATTATTCTCTTGGTTCTCAAGCGGAATCTAGTGTCACAGTTGGAAGAGCAGATGGCTCTGGTAATGTTCAATTGATTAATGACGGTTCTTACAATGGAAAAGAAAGAGCATACACAGACAAGGGCGAACTTATATTGTCTTCTGGAAATGACTTCTCTTCTGTTTATTCTAAAGACAATAAAGATTCTGGCAAGGTAAATATAAGTGCGTATTCTGAAAATGTATTAAACGCGAAAATAAAAAATAAATCTACTGTAATTGGCGATGCACTTACTGGTTCACTTGGTATTCCAAGCATACAAGTAGCAATTGTTGATTCAAATCTACAAGCTGACACTACAGTGAATGTTTATAAAGATGTGACAATTAATGCCAAAAATGATGTTCTAGTTAATGCGATAAATCAAACAAGCAATATAGCTCACATTACAACACAAGCAGCAGTTGATGAATCTGACACAGCAAGCCCAGGGGCGGCTATTTCATTAGTATTTAAAGACGCTACTGTTAATTCAAGCGCTTTCTTTGATGGAAATGTTGTGACAGATGGCGATTTTACTGTTAATGCTCAAAATCTATATATGTCTAATTCTGTAATTACCGCTGAAGTTTCTACGGGATTAAGTATGCTTGGTTCTGCTGCAGCTAAAATTGGCACAAAATTAATGGGCAAAATTTCAGACTCAGCAGGTGGAGTAATAGATCTTAGCTCTCTTCCAAGTGCTAGTGTTGCGTTACTTGTAAATAATAGTGATGTAAGCACTTCTGCTTCAATTGGTAATAGTGCAAATGTTGAAGCTAATAATATTAAAGTTAATGCTAACACAATAGATTTAACCTCAAATGCTGTTACAGCACAGCTTGAATTAGAAGGCAAAGCTGGTTCGGGCTACATTCCAAGCCCTAGTGTTGCGGTTTTAGTTAATGAGCAAAATAATAATACAACTGCTCAAGTGCAAGATGGCACGGCATCAACTGCAAATAATCAAGCTAACTTATCAGCCCTAGGTGATATAATAATCAGTGCGACAACAGAGGTTCCAAAAAATCAAAGCACATTTGAATTCGCTTTAGATTTATTCCAATTAATAGGCAACCTCGATGGGCTGTATGATGCTGCTGGAAATTTAAAATCTGGCTTAACAAGCTTTGATATTATAAATGGCGAATGGGATTTTGCGGCATTGCAACAAGAGTTTGAAAATGCAGCAAACAACGCAAGTGATGCGTTAGAGAAAATTGGTGATTTAAAATATGACTATAAAGCCGCTGGTTTAGGTACTCTTGGCTTGCAAGGTTTATTTAACAACTGGGTTCAAACAAAATCTGACTCGCAAAGTGGTAGTGCTTTAGGTGCTTCAGTGCTTGTTACTGCCACAAATTCAAATACAAATGCTTATCTTGGTAAATACACAAAGGCAAATTCAACTGGTGATTTATTTGTAAATGCGGTAAATCAAATCACGCAATTTAATTCTGCTGGCGATATGGCCTCAATTACAGGTCTACTTGGTTCTACATCTGGTACAAGCGCGGGCCTTGGCGGAAACGTTGTTTATGAAACTACAAAAAATAAAGCTGAAGCAAAAATTGGCGAAAGCGCCGTTGTGGACGCTTCAAATGTTTATGTAACATCAGCCAATGATGAAAGCTATATAACTTTTGTAATTACAGGTTCAAAAGCTACAGGTTCAACTGGCGTTGCAGTTTCAGGTAGTGTTATTGTTCAAGATTTAGGTGGTGACTACTCTACTAAAGAAATTAATGGTAGAGAGTATTATGAATCTAGTGATAGTGCTGATTCTGATGGCTTAGCTTATGTTGATAGAAATGGTAATGCTATAACTATCTCATCAAGTGGCACAGTTTCAAGCGGAGTGTATGTTGATACCGATGGTAGATATGTAAATGCTTCTGGTCAATATGTTGATGGAAGCGGAAATGTATTAAAACAAAGTACTGTTGCAGGCGCTGAAGGTTTTTATGAATATGGAACCACAACAGATGGTATTTTCTTAAATAAAGATGGTAATTTCGTTAAGACCAATGGGCAACTTGTTAAAGAGAATGAAAGCCCTGTTTATTCGCACTCAAACTTTAGAGCATATCTTGACATCGATAATATGAAAGATGGCGATTATGGTTACAGTAAAGCAACTATCGCATCTGGTGCTCAAATAACTGCTAGTAATAACGTTATTGTTAATGCTGGTAGATTAATTACGGATTCAAAGGGTAATGCCATTGAAGGTTCTGCTTTTATAAACACTGTTCCTTCGCAGTATGAAGCACTAGAAGAATTATTTGATGATGGCATCGGTTCTTCTGCTCCTGATGCTGATGAAGTTACAGAGGATTTATTTAAAAGACCATTTAAAACAACAAAAATTACAAATCTTGGCGAAGTTGACCCACTTACAGGCATGTTGGATTTAGACACAAAATCATATGTGACTGATGGTATTTCAAACTTGCTTGTCTCAGGCGCTTTATCAAGACAATCGCAAGATGCTGCTTCTGGTTCATCTTCTAGTAGTTCAAGCGGTGCTGCGATTGGTGCTTCTGTAAATTACACGACTTTTAATAAAATAGTTGAAGCAACTATTGAAGATGGGCTTACAATTAACGCTAAAAAAGTTGATGTAAATTCTGATACTTATACTCAATCTTTAAATGTGGCACTAGCTGGCGCGTTTGCTGGTGGGGTAAGCACTCCTGGTTCAATAGATAAATTAAAAGGTAAAGCTACAGCTAAAATTGATGGCCTTAAAAACAGCCTTACAAGCAAGTTGAACCCGTTTGGTTCTTCTTCACCAAATACTACTCCTGATCCAAATGCGAGTGTTTCAAACTCTAATATGCCTACTCAAACAGGCACGCAA
>CAYJMX010000039.1:8103-10649 GCA_964371485.1 uncultured Gammaproteobacteria bacterium
CGGGCAGTGGCGGAACAAACATTTCTATTGGTGCAGCGGGTTCTGTAAATGCTCAAATAAACAACTCTTCTGTTAAATCTGAAGTTAAACAGGGCGCTATAATAAATGTTGATAACGCGCTAAATGTAATAGCGGATCAGGCAACTAAAAATCTAAGTATCGCAGGCGGTGTAGCTAAAGGCAACACTGTTGGTATGGGCGCTGCGGTTAACTATATTGAAAATGTAAATAAAACAGAGGCGATTTTAAGTGCTGATGTGAACTTCAAATCTGCCGGCAATTTAAATGTGACAGCTAATGAAACTAATGATAATATTCAAGTAGCAATTGGTGTTGGCGTTGCGACTCCAAAGTCTGGTTCATCTGCTGGTGTGGCTCTAAGTGGTTCTGTGAACTTTGACAAACTTGAAAATAAAGTGTTGGCATCTATTATAAATGCTGATATTGAAAGAGAAGCAAGCGATGTAAATTCAATTGCAATAAATGTTGATGCCGATAATATTTCTACAGCATACAAGGGTGCTGGTGCTATGTCTGTAAAAACCGGACAAGGTAACTCAGTAAGTCTTGGGGTTGGGGCGAATGTTAATGATATCGACAAGAGCACAACGGCTCAAATAGTTGATTCGAATTTAAAAGATGTTTCTTCATTAAATGTCACTTCAAACAAAGGAGAATCACTAGAAGATATTAAAACTGAAGATATCGTATCTGTTGCTGTGGGCGCTTCTGTTTCAGCTTCAAGCGGCGGCGGTAACTCTGTAGGTGCAGCGGGTTCTACAAATATTGATTTAATTAATAATTCAGTTCTTGCTCAAATTTACTCATCTGGATCTCACACAATTGATGCTAATGGAAATATAAATGTATTAGCGAATAATAATATATTTAACGGCAGCATAGCAGGTGCTGTAAGATTTACAACTTCTAAATCTTTTGGTGCTGGAATTGGTGCGATTGTAAGCATTATTGAAAATGAAGTTATTGCTAAAATTGAAGGCTATGATTCAATTGGCGCTAGCGATTCTAAAGCTGGAGCTATAAAAGTAGCTTCAAATATTAAAGAAGACTTAAAATTACTTGCTATTAATTTGGGTGTTGATGTTCAAGCATCTGGCAGTGTTAATCTTGGATTAAGCGGTATTGTAAACATTATTGAAAACACTCAAGCAGCTTCAATTCTTAATGTAGATAATATTTATAGCTCTTCAAATGTTGCAATTAACTCTAATTACGACAATGATATTTTTGCAATTTCAGGAATTGGTGGCGTTTCGGGTAATGTATTTGTGGCTAATGCACTAGTGAATTATTTAAATTCACAAAACATCGCAAAAGTAAGCAACTCTAGCGTGAGTGCTGATGGCAAATTGTCTGTAGTAGCAAATAGTAATGAAGAAATTGTATCATTCCCTGTGGCCGCTGCAATTAGCGCTGGAAGCGGTGTTGCTGCTAATATAAATGTTTCTACAAATATTATTCAAAACACAACCAAGGCGACTATTGAATCAACTTCAGCTAAAAATATAAACGCTGGCGCTATCGATGTAAAAGCAAATGATGACACTACAATTACAACTCGTGGTGGAAACGCTAGTGTTTCAGGCTCTGGTGTTGTAGCTGGCGCTATGGCTTATGCTGATGTTGTAAATAAAACTGTTGATGCGCACATTGAAGGCGTTGGCCTAAATATCGCATCTATTGATGACATTAATGTTGTAGCAGGTGCTATAAATGTTATGGGCGGCGAACTTACAAGGGACGCTAGTGGCAATTTAACATACTCTCCAATAAATGTTAAGGGTCTAGCGAGTAGCGGTACCACTGGTATATCAGATTTTGCAAGCTGGACAATGGCATATTCTGTAAATGGTACAACTGGTTCAGCGGCTCTAAATGGCAATGTATTATATAAAACTGCTACAAACAATATTAACGCTCATATTGGTTCAGGTGTAACAATTAGCGATGCTAACAATATTAACGTTTTAGCTAATAACACTCTTGTATCAAAGTCTATTGTTGGTTCAGCAGGCGGCGCGTCTTCTGCTGCTATTGGCGGAAATGCAATAGCTAACGTGAATGAGTCTATTGTTAACGCTGAAATTAAAGACGGCGTTGTAATTGGTTCAGAATTAAATAAAGTGCTAGATGTAAAAGTTGATGCGAATTCTGAACAAGTTCACCAATCTATTGTTGCAATAGGTCAAGGTGCTGGTAGTGCTGGTATTGCTGGTGCTGTAAATGTTAATGTTATTGATAATCAAACAAGTTCAAAAATCGGCAAAGGCGTAAGCATATACTCTCAAGGTGATGTTTCAGTGCTTGCAAATGATTTAATGCATTTAGAATCTTTTGATGTTGCTCTTGGTGCAGCTGGCAGTGCGGCTATTTCACCTGTTGTTTATACAAATATATTCACTAATACCGTAAGTGCTTTAATGGGTTCTACAGGTACTAGGTCAAACATTTTTGCAAATGATATTTCTGTGGTTGCTAATAATGAGCAAACATTCTTGGCCAATGTTATTGCGGCAGGTTTTGCT
>CAYJMX010000040.1:0-6917 GCA_964371485.1 uncultured Gammaproteobacteria bacterium
AGCTCTTCTTTCATACCTGCGCTCAATGCGTTTGCATAGTCTTGAAAGTTTGCTTCATTTGTCGTATTTGTTAAGTTCCCAACGCCACGAGCTTTAAGAGTTTCTAAAAATTGCTCATAACTAACACCATTTATGCCCATTTTGTGTCACCTTCTACTTTCATTTTTCCTTACTACCATGGGTTATCGGCACTTTTAATTAATTCTTTGGTATTTTTTTGACATGATTTACATTTGTTAACATTTAATCTTTTCATATGGTGCATAAGGCTATTTGGGGAATTATAATAAAATTATGAGCTCTAAAAATACAAAAGTTATTTTGGCATTTGTGCCACAGTGGACTCCCATTAGTCCTCACTTTGCACTGCCGTCTTTAAAAGGGCAGCTTGAAGGGGCTGGATATAGCACTGAAATAATTGATTATAATATTGAATTTTACAATGAAATTTTAAATGAAAAATATCTATCTCAAGCGCTAATTGAGGCGAGCGAGAATCAACCAAAAATTCTAGATGAGATTAAACCTTATTTTAAAGAGGGAAAAGACTTTAGTGAGTATTCTTTTGATGTACAAAATAAAATGACAAAGTATTCTCAAGTTAAAAGATATATGCTTTCTAATGCTACTAATTTAAATCATATTATTAAATTTGCAAAAAACGCTGTTGAAGCCCTTAAAAATAAGGAAAGTTTTTTTCAACCTGAAGTATTAATAAAATCAATGAGTGTTATAGATCAAGCACTTGAAATCGCCTCACTTCCTTATTACCCATCAAAAGTTTCTCTTGATGGCTATACAAATCCATTTTTTAAATTCAACTTTGAAACAATAAAGTTCTTTGTATTTGATAAAAATACAAACATTTTTATTGATTATTTTGAAAAAAAGGCAATGGAGATTAAAGAGAAAAACGTTGAATACGTTGGCATTTCAATAAATTCCTCTTCTCAAATCGTGGCTGGTTTGACTCTAGCGCATATGCTTAAAAAATATACAAACGCCCATATAAATATTGGCGGAAACTTCTTTGGAAGAGTAGCTGATTCAATTTTAAATAATCAAGAGTTCTTTGACCTGTTCGCCCACAGCCTTTTAGTTGAAGAAGGGGAAAAGCCCGTTGTAGACTTGGCCGATTATATTGAAGGCACAATACCTATAGAAGAAGTGTCTAATTTAATTTATCCAAAAAATGGTAAAATACATAAAAACGAGAAAAAAGAACCACTGAAGTTAAATCAAATGAAAACTTTAAATTTAGATGGATTTGATTTAAGCAAATATTTTACTCCTTCAATTATTATGCCAATTCAGTCTTCTCGTGGGTGCTATTGGGGCAAATGCACATTTTGTGATCAAGGATTCGGCCAGAATTTTAATGTGAAAAAAATTGAAAAACAAACGGCAGAATTTATAGAATTAAAAGAAAAATATGGCATTGAAAATTATGAATTTATTGACGAGTGCATATCTCCAGAGTATTTAAAAGAGATGGCACAGGCCATATGCGACAATGATATTAAAATAAATTATTTTATAGACGCCAGAATAGAGAGCACCTTTAGCTATGAAATTCTTAAAAAAGCCAGTGACAGCGGGCTTAAAATGGCGCTTTGGGGTGTTGAATCAGGCTCAGACAGGATTATGGAATTAATCAATAAAGGGATTGATGTTAAAAACAGGTTGAAAATTTTAAAACAATCAAGCGATGCTGACATTTGGAACTTTGCCTTTATCTTCTTTGGCTTCCCTGCTGAAACTAAAGAAGACGCACAAAAAACAATTGATTTAATTGTTGAAAATAAAGATATCATCCACTCTTATGGCAGATCTGTATTTACCATGGGAAAACATGCGAAAATTATGCAAGACCCTGAAAAATATGGCATTAAAAAAATCATAGACACATCAGATGAGTATATGCCAAGCGTGTTTTTTGAATCAGTTGGCATGGATAAAGATGAAATGAATGAAATGCTAAAACACTGTACACAAAGTTGTAAAATAGCGTATAATAACCCATTATGGATGTATTTAAGATATAGAGAATTTTTATTCTTATACCTAACTAAATACAGCATTAAAGAGCTTTCAGACTACAAATTAAGTTTATAAAGGAAATATAAAATGGATTTAAGCAGTAAAGAACTAGAAATCGCAAAAGAGCGTGAACAAATTAAAGCCAAAATGGTTGAAAAACTAAAAGGGTTAAATTTTGATGAAAAGGAAATTAAAAGCGTTTTGCATATTATTTTCTTAGCAGAAGGCAAAATTGAAGGCCTGAAAAGATCTTTAATCGGTACAAACATCAACACAGATGATCCTACACCGATTATGTCAAAAGTTATAAGCGAAATTAAAGAAACGCAAATTCAAATGGCAAAAGACATACAAGAAAAAATTGCCCAAATTGAAAAAAGGAAAAATAAATAAAGAAATAAAGAAGAAAAAATAAGCTGGCATTTTATTGCCAGCTATTTTGTTATCTATTGTCTTCAGAATACACAAAACCTATTTTGCGTTTTTCTGGAATCTTAGATTTTTCACCAAGCGTATCAATAGCAGAGTCTATATCCTCTTTTGTGATGTATAGATTATCCATATCGCTATCTGTGAATGTGCCATCTTCCATTTTCTCAAAAATGCCTTCTCTTAAATAAGCATTATTTTGAGCAGCTTCTACAAGAGCAGCGATATCTGCGCCATTAAAGTCTTTTTTCTTAAATGTTTTTGCTAATTCATCTGAATCAACATCATCTGCTAGTTGTTTATTTTTTGAATGAATTTCAAAAATCTTTTTGCAACCATCTACATCAGGATTTGGCACTTGAACGTGGTTTCCAAATCTGCCTGAACGTAAGATAGCAGAATCAAGCAAGTCTTTTTTATTTGTTGAAGCGATAACATACACTTGAGCATTTTCTTTTTCAATGTCACTCATTAATGATAATATCTGATTCACAGTTTTATCATCATGGCGAGAAGTTGTTGAACCTTCTCTTTCTTTTGCTACAGAATCAAACTCATCAATAAATATTATCGCAGGCTGATTAGACATAGCCTCTTCAAACAGATTTCTCCAGTTTTCTTCTGTTTGACCCACATATTTATTTTCCATTTCTGACCCATTTAACTTTATAAAATGAGCATCAACTTCATTTGCAAGTGCTTCAGCGATTAATGTTTTACCTGTCCCTGGGCCACCTTCAAGTAGTGTACCGTGATTTACAACTTTAAACGCTTGAGGATATTTAATTGGGTAAATAATCGCTTTTTTAAGTTCAGCAATTGCTTTATCTTGCCCACCTACATCTTTAAATGTAAGCCTTTTATCTTCTCCTTCACTTGTTATATGGCCACCCATATTCTTAACATTTTTGGCATTGACACTCAAAATTAAACTGTCGTTAAAGTCTGAAAAATCAAAAGTTTTTGTACCTTCTTCATATTTGTGAGCTTCTTCCAGAGATAACTTATCAAGCTCTTCATCCGTCTTAAGAATAAAGTTTGTCATAGAGCCAGACTCTCCAAAAGAGTACAGAGTACTTTCTCTTTGAAAGGCGCTGTCACCTTGGGGAAGTAAACATTCATCTCCCCATGTATCAGTGAATATTAATTCACTATCTGATAAATTTGAAATCTTTTTTACTCCATTTTCATTTTGAGCAAGCATAAAAGAACCAGTTAAGCTTTCATCTTGAATATAGTGAACTTTTGAAATTAATTTGTAGTGAACACCAAGGATTTTTTGTAAATCTTTTTTCGCACTTTCAAAATCTTTTCCAACTAAAATTACATCATCTGACGATGCAAAATACTGTGCCGACGCGATTCTATTACTTAATTCCATATTAACATCTGATGGGACAAGTCCGTTTCCAAAAGAAATAGCGTTAGGTTTTTTAATCAAAAGTTGATTAAAATTGACGTCTTGCAACAAATTGCTTGGGTTTGTAACTCCTTTAAATGTTGTTTGTGCTTGTGGGGAATGCTGGGGCTGAGCTTTTTTAGCTTGAAGGTGGCTTGTGTAGCCTGTTAATCCTTGAAGTTTCACTTTTCTAATACTCCTTGTTGTTAATTTATGGTAAATATTTGAACCTATAAACCATGGGATTGAAATTTTTTGCTAGTATTTCGATTATTAATTTAGAATAATATTCTTAAAATAAATTAAAAACCCGAAAACCCCACCTATGACTAGATAATACAGTGGCTTTAATTTTAGTGTAATATGAACAATTATTAAGGAAAGTAAAAAACCTAGCCCCAAAATGTCAAAATGCTCTTGTATATTTTTAAAAGCAAACACTGAAAAATCATTGTTTATTATTATATTTTGAGAAAACAGCCTTATAAAAACCATAAAAATCATCGCGCAAACCGTCGGTTTAAGCATCCTTAGTGTTGTTTTTACATATGTGTTTTCGCTGAATTTCTTTAAAAATTTAAAGGCACCGATTACAATAAAAAACGATGGCACCATAATTGAGACAGTGGCAAGTAGTGCTCCTAAAAACCCAGCGGATTTAAAACCTACATATGTCGCCATATTCAACCCTATTGGGCCTGGGGTGATAGAAGATATCGCTATCATTTGAGCTAAATCATCAGCGCTATACCAAGCGTATTGTTCAATTAAATGGTACAAAAATGGAATTGTCGCCCATCCGCCACCAATAGCTAAAAGGCCCATTTTCATAAATTCATAAGATATTAAAAACAATGTCATGCGCTTCTCCTAATTTTTATGAAATTATAGAGAATTGAACCCAAAAGTGCTGATATAATTATCTTTGAAGGTGAAACTTTTAAAATTGAAAGGGCAAGAATAAACAAGAAAAACAAAAATGTAGCCCTGTCTTTTATGGAATTTTCCCACAATTCTTTAAACGCTAAAAACATCAAAAGTACAATTGCGATGTTGATTCCATAGAAAAAGGAGTTTAAAAAAGAGGAATTAAAAAAGATATCAATTAAATTGGCGATTAATAATATTATAAAAAATGGAGCACACAACAGCCCAAAAAACGCCAAAAGCGCGCCAGTTTTGCCTCTTAATTTATAGCCAATAAACAACATGGCATTTATTGCAATAAGCCCTGGAAGACATTGAGAGATTGCAAAATAATCAAGAATCTCATCTTTTTCAACCCACCCTTTTTTATCTACCACCTCACTTAATAAAAGTGGCAAAAGAACATAACCCCCACCTATAAGCATAGCGCCTAGCTTAATTGAAGTTAAAAATAAGTCCAATAATTTTACTTTCATAATTCAAATTATAAATCAAATAAATCCACCTTGACAATTATGTACAATCGTACATAATTAAATTATGGAGCAGATGACACAAAAACAAAAAGATTTTTTCGATATTCTTAAAAAAACATATGGGTCAAACCCTTTACCTAGTTTGGAAAATATCAAAAACGAGCTTGGATTTAAATCTAAAAATTCTATCGCTCAATATTTTTCTTTATTTAAAAAAATGGGTTTAATTGAAAAAAACAATTCTTTTAATTATATTAATAAAAATTTCTTAGGGGCTAATCTTTTTAGTTCAAAAGTGCGCGCTGGTTTTGGTAATGCCTATGAAGATTTTGGTGAAAAATTAATTTCTTTTGATGAAGTATTAGAGCTTCATTCCCCATCTACCTTTGTTTTTAAAGTATCTGGCGATTCTATGGTAGATCTTGGAATTTATGAAGATGATTTTGTGGTCATTAAAAAAACGGCAGATGTTAAAGACAAAGACATCGTACTAGCTAATGTTGATGGGAATTTCACCCTAAAAACTTACAGGAAAACGGGTGGAAAAGTTTTTCTTCAAGCACATAATCCTGATTACAATGACATTTATCCTAAAAATTCTCTTTCAATTTTTGGTGTAGCTATTGGAATATCAAGGAGGTTTTAATTGCGTAAATACAGCGTTATAGCCCTTCTTGATTGTAATAATTTCTTTGCTAGTTGCGAGGTTTTATATAATCCATCTTTAAAAGGCAAGCCACTTTGCGTATTATCAGCCAATGATGGCTGTATTGTGGCGCGCTCAAACGAGGCAAAAGCCCTTGGAATAACAATGGGAATGCCTTATTTTATGGCAAAAAAAGAATTTAAAGATGTTATATATTTATCTGGAAATCATCCAAGATATATTGAAATATCTAATAGGATTATGAAAAAACTTTATGACTACACGCCTACTGTTGAAGTGTATTCTATTGATGAGGCATTTTTAGACTTAACTGGCGTCAGAAAATTACACAGGTGTTCTTATGAAGAACTTGTTGAAAAAATTAGGCTTGATATAAAAAATGAAATCGGAATAGATGTATCTATTGGGCTCTCGTATTCTAAAACACTAGCAAAACTAGCAAGCGAGAAGGCAAAAGAGGAAAACAAAAAAAATCCAAATATTGGGACATATAAAATTGGGCATAAAAAAATTAAAGACGAACTTAAAATTACGCCCATTGAAGACATATGGGGAATAGGCTCCAACAGCGCGTCATTACTTAGAAAGCACTATATTTCATCCGCCTATAATTTTGTCACTCAAAGTGACGAGTGGGTAAAAAGAATTATGGGAAAAGTTGGGCTAGATTTAAAATATGAACTACTAGGAACAGCAGTGAGTCCGGTTAAAGAGGAAAGCGTACTACCTAAAAGTGTTCAAAAAACGGCATCATTTGCAAAATGCACATCTGATAAAAATTATATTACAAATTCTCTTAACTACCACAGCCACAGGGTAAGCAGGAAGCTTCGCAAGCACGGACTTGTCGCAAAGACGGTGAGTGTTATGTTAAGAACAAAAGATTATTATGTCACAAGCCTTAATGCCAATTTAGAGGTGCCAACAAGTTGCGAGTTTGAATTTAATTTAAGAATTAAAGAGCTATTTAAAGAGCTTT
>CAYJMX010000040.1:6927-10554 GCA_964371485.1 uncultured Gammaproteobacteria bacterium
CTCTGCTGGAATTACAGCGCTAAAGCTAGTTCCAGAAAATTCTTCACAGCTCTCTATTTTTAATGCTGATAGGTTAGAAAAAAATGAAAATTTATCAAAAGCTTGGGATAAAATTGAAAATAAGTTTGGCTCAAACTCCTTGCACTTAGGCGTTAACGCCATTGAAGAGAAGGAAGAAGCCTAAGAGAACTTGATAAATTTAAAATTTTAATTTTCTGGAAAATCAAAATTGCCATTTTGAAGTATCCAATATGTGCAATAACGTTCTTCATTTACACTGCATTTAGCCCTAGCGTCTTGTATATCAGGACTACCAAATGGAGAAATTGTCCCGTCATCGTTTAAATTAAAATGAAGAGATTGGTTTACTCCTGGAATCCTAACCATACAGGTCATTCCCTTAGATTCTAAAATCTCAGCTGTTTTAGCAGCATACGCCGTCACCATAATTCTTGTCCCATTGTCTAAAGTAAAGACACTGGGTAAAGAATCACTAAACTGCGCGTCTTTGCCCAAATGAGGAGCGAGCTTTTTAGCCACAACAGCAGCATTATGATTACTATCGCCATTTAGCTCCCAAAGCACAGGATTGCCATGCTCAATAATGGCGTCAACATATGCGTTATACAGCTTGTTGTAAGAATTCCTTACTTCTTGAACAGCTTCTTTTTCATTCAATTTTACAGGCCAAAGACCACTTTGCAGCAAACCCACCACAAGGCCTATAACAACAACTATAACAAACACAACTAAACTTTTTATCATACTCACCAAGCAGTTTGCCGGCAACTTTTTAGGGGAAAATTTTAATTTCATATCGAACAACACCTTTTAACTTAATTCTAAAGTGCAATTGTATCATTTTTTAATATATTATGCAAAGCGCGAGTAAAAAATATGTTGTAGAAAAAAAATTTTTTTGTTAGTATATTTTCACCACCGATATTTTTTATAAACTAAGAAAAAGGAAAAAAAATGTCAATTAATCTAAAAAACAAAGAAAAATTAGTAAAAAAGTTTGGTAAAAACGAAAAAGACACAGGTAGTGTTGAAGTAGTTATCGCTATGTTATCAACTAAAATTTCTGAACTTACAGAACACTTAAAAATCAACGCTAAAGACTCTCAAGCAAAGCGTGGTCTTTTAATGATGGTAGGTAAAAGAAAAAGAATGTTAGCATACGTTAAAAATTCTGACATCAACAACTACAGAAAATTAATCAAAGAATTAAAAATCCGCGGTTAATCAAAAACTCTGTAACTACCTAAAATCTTATAGTATTGAACCACTTTTTCAAGGTCAATCAAAGCATTTTCTAATTCATCTAAATTTTTATCAGTATCGATAAAGAAATTATACTCACCAAAAACTTTTTTGGACGGACGAGATTCGATGTATAGAAGATTAACATTATGATTTTTCAAAACCTCAAGAGCGCAAGCAAGGCTTCCAACTTGGGGTTTTGTTGTGAAAACAAGTGAAGTTTGCACTTTTTTATCTATTTTTAAATCTGTTCTTGAAACAAGCACAAAACGTGTTTTATTACCTTGCATATCATTGATATTTTTATCCAGCACGTTAATCCCATACAAATTAGCACAAAATTCATTTCCGATTGATGCGTATTCCAAATTTTTATCAAGCAAGCTAGAAGTCGCTTCAGCAGTTGAATTTGCCTGAATTAATTTAATAGAATTTCCAAACTTTTTAGCGATATAATTCTGACACTGCGCAAGTGCCTGTGGGTGCGAGATTATGTATTTTATATCTTCAAAATTAGAATTTGAAATTAAACAATTTTGTACTTCAATATCAGACTGTGCTTGAATTTGAGGATTATTTTTTGTATCAAATAAACCATCCAATGTGGTTCTTACCATGCCCTCTGTTGAATTTTCAATTGGAATTATTGCAGCGAAATCTTTATTTTCATCGATTAAGTTAATAATTTTTGTTATAGTAGAAACTTCCTCTATGTCGCAGTTTGAGGCAAATTCCTTTTGAAATTTTTCAACAGCCAGATGAGAATATGTTCCTTTTGGACCTAAAAATAATATTTTTTTGATAGAATTAAACATATAATTATTTTAGTATGATTGGGACAATTATGGCAAGAGCGAAAATTGAATTTGGAACAGATGGCTTTAGAGGAATAATCGCGGATGACTTTACATTTGAAAATGTACAAAGAATTGTTTGTGCTGTTTCAAAGTATTTAAAAGACTCTCAATGCGACAAAAAATCTATCTTAATTGGCTATGACCCTCGTTTTATGGCTGATGATTTTGCTAAGTTTGCCGCTGATAAATTTGTTCAAATGGGCTATAACGTAATGTTATCAGCCAATGTTTGTCCAACACCAGCACTAGCATACTGCACCACAATAGCAAAAAGTTGCGCGGGCGCGCTTATGTTCAGCGCTTCGCATAACCCAAAAAATTATCTTGGTGTAAAATTTATCCCAAACTACGGCGGGCCAGCTACTAAAGAAATTACTGATATCATTGTAGGACACATCGAAAATGACCAAGATTGCGAGTTACAAGAGTGCGAAGATGATAAATGCGAAATATTAATTTCAGATTTTTCCGAAGAGTATTTTGAACATATTGAAAAATTAATTGATTTTGAAAAAATTAAAAATGCTGATTTAAAAATAATTTATGACGGGTTGTTTAGCGCTTCAATCGGCTATTTTGATGAATTACTTAAAAGGCATGAAATAGAATTTGAAGCTTTTAATGATGCTTTTGATCCAAACTTTGGCGGATTTTTACCTGAACCGAAATCAAAATATATGAAGCATCACAAAGAAGGCTATGTGACTTTGGCGCACGACGGTGACGCGGACAGATTTGGCGTGATTGATGAGGCGGGTTCTTGGGTACATCCTAATGAAATGCTTGCAATTTTATTAAAATATTTAGCTCAAAACTTAAACAAATCGGGCAGAATGATTAAAACCGTGGGCGTTAGCGCACTTGTTGATGTTGTTGCAAAAAAGCTAGGTATAGGGATAATTACAACACCTGTTGGTTTCAAATGGCTAAGTGAAAAAATGAGAGAAACGGCTACAATCCTTGCGGGAGAGGATTCTGGCGGATTATCAACTGGCGATCATATTCCAGAAAAAGATGGAATTTATGCTAGTTTGCTTATTCTTCAAATGCTTGCTGACACTGAAAAAACACTTGTTGAATTAAGAAAAGAACTTAAAGAATTCGCTGCTGTTGACTTTTTTACAGATAGAATTGATGTGAAATTAAACAATGAAGATAAATTAGATGAAACGCAAATGTGGTTTAACGATTTATCTCAAGTTGCACAGTTTAAAATAACTGAAACTCTTAAAATTGATGGTACAAAATATTACCTAGGGGAAGAAAAAACAAACTGGGTATTAATGAGAAAATCAGGCACAGAGCCACTTTTAAGATTTTATATTGAGGCAGATTCACTGTTTAATTTAGAGAATATTAAAGAATTTATACGTATTCATACGTCTTAGTTTTTAAACTAGGTCATATGTTTTAAAGTGCGTTTTGTAGAGCATTGAATTCCATGCTCTACTTTGTTCATTTTCTTTCTTTTTGACAGACGCAAAAAGAAAGAAAACAGAACCAAAAG
>CAYJMX010000041.1:0-533 GCA_964371485.1 uncultured Gammaproteobacteria bacterium
TATGACATCTTGTGCTCATCCAATAAAAAATAAAAATGGCGAAATTGTTGGATTTTCAATAGTAGATGTTAGTTTAGATATGCTTTCAAAACTTCTTTCTTTTGTGTTGCCTTCTGATAATAGCGACGTGTTAATAGCAGATACGAAAAATGATTTTATATTAGTGCACAAAGGTAGTTTTACCAAAGAAGCTATGTATAATGCCAAGTTAAAGCTTTTTGATTTGCCAATAAGTGAAATAATAAAGAAAAAATCTACTAAAATTAAGTATAAAAACATAAACTATATTTGTTATGTGAAAAAACTTGATAATGGAATGCATGTTATTGTTAGCGTTCCAGAAGATGAGATATTTCAAATCGCAAACAAAAGATTTTCAACAATGCTCTTAAGAATTATCTTAATATCAATATTTATGATTTTTGTTTCATATTTCTTTTTGGCAAAATCAATTAAAAAGCCAATTATGTATATGCAAACAAAGGCAAAAGAAATTGGTGATGGAAATTTGAATGCCAAAATGAAAATAGATG
>CAYJMX010000041.1:545-10286 GCA_964371485.1 uncultured Gammaproteobacteria bacterium
CCTACAGAATTTAAAAATCTTGCCGATATTATAAACACAATGACTGATAAGATTAAAGAAAATTCAGCAAAGCTTGCCAATTCAAAGGCAGACAAAAAGCGAATGGAATCTGAATTAAATATCGCAAAATCAATACAAATGTCATCTTTGCCACATAAATTCCCCCCTTATCCCAACAGAGATGAATTTGAAATATATGCAAAAATGGAAGCGGCAAAAATCGTTGGCGGCGATTTTTATGATTTCTTTTTTATAGATGATGATAATTTTGCGTTTTTAATAGCAGATGTTTCAGGCAAAGGCGTTCCTGCTGCGCTATTTATGATGAAAGCCAAGGCGTTAATTAAAAATACTGCTATGTTGCTTGGTCCAAAACCAGCAGAGATTGTTGAAATGGTTAATTCTGAATTGGTTGCTTCAAATTCAGAAAAATATTTTGCCACTCTTTTCTTCTGTATAATTAATTTAAAAACAGGCAAATTGTCTTGCGTTAATGCGGGCCATAATGTTCCATACATAAGAAGAGTCACAAATAAAATTGATACACTTAGATGTAAGCCAAACCTTGTAATTGGCGTTAAAAAGGGTATTAAGTATAATTCTTATGAAACAAAAATACTGCCAAGTGAGAGAATATTGCTTTATACAGACGGCGTTACAGAAGCGCAAAACAAAGAAAAAGAACTGTACACAGAGCAAAGACTTCTTGAATATATAAAAAACATGGGCGCTGGTCTTAATTTAACCTCACAAGAGGCAATTAGTGAAATAATTCAAAGCGTTCATGATTTTACACAAGGTGAAGAACAAAGCGATGACATCACTATGTTGAGCTTTAGATATAAGCAAAATGAAAAAACCTTTTATAAAAATAACTCAGCAAAAATTACAGTAGGCATTGAAAATTACAGAGCTCTTGTTAATTGGTTTAATAAAAGAGCAGAGTTTTTAAAAGTTTCAAACGAAATTGTTGCAAACGCGAGAATTGCAATAGATGAAATATATGCAAATGTATTAAAATATGCGTATAGCCCAGAAGAAAGTGGCGAGATAGAACTGGGTTTTGATTACTTTAAAAATGATAAAATCAATTTAAAATTTGTTGATTATGGAGTGGAATTTAACCCACTTGAAAAAGCTGACCCAGATGTGACTTTGCCACTAAAAGATAGACCATTAGGCGGTTTGGGGATATATATGACCAAACAAACTTCTGATGGTATTGTTTATGAAAGAATTGATGACAAAAATATTTTAACGGTTTCATATAACCTAAATTCATAATCATATGGTATAATTTTTTCAAAAGAGGATTATTATGAAAAAGTTATTGATTATTTTATTTGCACTACTTATTACCCCGTGTGTTTTTTCAAAAGAAGAAGTATCTGTTGAACAACAGGCTAAAACACTTGCAGCAGAAGCCATAAAAGAAATTGAAAATGGCAATATGGATTTAGCCATAAAAAAGTTTGATGCCATTATTAAATTAAGCCCTAAGTCTGATATGCCTTATTATTACAGATCTCAGCTGAAAATTTTAGCTGATGAACACAAAAGTGCTTTAAAAGATTTAAATAAAGCAATAAAATTAAACCCAACTGAGGTGGATTATTATCTAGCTAGAGCAATGCTTTATGAAAAATTTGAGGACTATAAAGATGCGATTAAAGACTATAGCGCTTTAATTGAGCTTAATCCTAAAGAAATGTCTTATTACGCTTCAAGGGCGATGATGTATTATGAATTAGAAAAATATGAATTAGCGATTAAAGATTATGATGTTTTAATTGCAAATAATTCTAAAAAGCACAACTATTTTGGTTTTAGAGGGCATTTAAAATCTAAATTAGAAGATTATGAAGCGGCTATTTTAGATATTGATAAAGCAATAAAATTAGCGCCAAGAATGGCGAGATATCATACTTTAAAAGGAATTTATTGTCATAAATTGGAAAAATATGATGATGCTAAAAAGAGTTTTAATACGGCTGTAAGACTTGATCCAAAGTTGAAGGCCGATATTCAAAGTTTTGGATATTAGGGTAAATTAATTATAAATCATTAAAACCATAAAAAAATAACTCTCATTAGAGAGTTATTTTTTAATATGGGCCAGCAGTTGCTTTAGTTCTGTGCGAAGTAATGAGCACTAGAAATAAAGTATGCAAAGACTTTTGTGAATCTCTTGCAACGTAAGTTGCTTAGAGGTTAAAAAGTTGTGCTGACGTAGTCCACAAGGCACAAAAAAAGATGACCTATTGTCATCTTTTTTAATATGGGCCGCAGTGGACTCGAACCACCGACCTCACCCTTATCAGGGGTGCGCTCTAACCACCTGAGCTAGCAGCCCATAACTGCTTTTTGTTTAAATGCTTATGCATTTGTGGTTAATTATAAAATTTTCATTTCTCAGGTGTTAGAGTGCACCAAGGGTGCTTATTTTAACTTCGAGAGCTTCGCCCTCTAGGCCACCTGAGCTAGCAGCCCATAACTGCTTTTTGTTTAAATGCCTATGCATTTGTGGTTGGTGCAAGCTAGTTGCCTGCAATGGTCTTTTCGACATTTATAAAATTATCACAGACAAACGTCAAAATCAACTACATTTTTTCAACAGCTTCAACGCCTAAAATATCAAGCATTTTGCCCAAAATAATTTTAAAACATTTTGTAAGAGCCAATCTTTTTTTAGAAATTTCTAAATCATCAGATAGCACTCTTGAGAAGTTATAAAAACTATGAAAATCAGTAGCCAAATCCGTTGCATACTTGCAAAGAAGGTACGGCGTGCGGTTTTTTGCCGCATTTTCAATCAGCGATTTTGACTCTTCAAGTTTTAAAATTAAATTCTTTGTAGATTCAATCGATTCTTTTGTTTGATTATCCTCAAAAAGCGCTTCAATATTAGTTTTCTCATTAATTAAATCAATATCACCTTGTGTAAAATAAGGCTCTAATTCTGTTTTATTTTCAACATCAACCCTTTTTTCAACCGCGCGTCTTAAAATCGAGCATGCTCTAGCATGAGCGTATTGAACATAAAAAACAGGGTTTTTATCACTTTGCGATTTCGCTAAATCAATATCAAAATCTAAAGTCGTATCAATCGATCTTATTAACATCCAAAAACGAGTCGCATCAGTGCCTACTTCTTCAACAAGTTCATCAAGTGTCACCATTTTTTTACGCTTGCCCATTCTCTGTGCTTGCCCGTCTTGAATGATATTTACAAGCTGACCCAATAGAATTTCAACATTGTTCCCGCTGTAGCCTAAAGCATCCATAGACGCCCTTATTCTTGCCATATAGCCGTGATGATCAGCGCCCCAAATGTTTATAACTTTATCAAATCCTCTATCAAATTTATTTTTATGATACGCAATGTCCGCTGTTAAATATGTGTTTGTGCCATCAGCTTTTTTAAGCACTCTATCTTGAGTGTCCCCATAGTTTGAACTTTTAAACCAAATCGCATCATCCTTTTCATAAAGTTCATTTTTTTGCTTGAGTTCTTTAACTGTAGATTCAACCTCGTTGTTCTCATACAGCGACATTTCAGAAAAGAAACAGTCAAAATCAACCTTAAAAGTTTTAAGCAATTTTTTTTGAAGTTCTAGCATATGCGCCTTAGCGTAATCGCCATAATCTTGTGTTGAATTTTCTTTAATATATTTTTTAGCGCAATCTATAACATAATCTCCAGGGTATAAGTCTTCTTCAAAAACAATATCTTCCCCTTTTAATTCTCTTACGCGGAGCTCTAATGAGCGTGCCAGTCTTTGAATTTGCGCTCCAGCGTCATTAATATAAAATTCTTGATAAACATCATAATCAGCATATTTCATTAAACTAGCTAAAGTCGAACCAAGTGCCGCCCAACGCCCGTGCCCAATGTGAAAAGGCCCTGTTGGATTAGCGCTTACATATTCAAGATTTATTTTTTCTTTGTTTCCAATAGATGATTTTGCATAGTTTTCTTTTTTTTCTAAAACTTCTTGAACAATAGAATTTAATACATTTTCTTTTAATTTAAAATTCATAAACCCAGCCACAATGTTTGTTTCAAAGGTTTCATCTTGAATGTATTTTGCAATGTTTTGAGCGATAACAGGTGGCGCCAACCTTGCTTCACGAGCAAGAGAGGATACATTAATTGCAAAGTCGCCAAATTCTGTGTTTTTAGGCTTCTCGCAAACCAATGTTGCACAATTTTTCTCCATTGCACCCAGTTGTTTTTCTTCAATAGCCTTATCTATAGCGCTATTAACTATATTTACAAAAAAATCTTTTAACATAATAAAAATTATACCAAAAAAATTATGAAAATTTTTTGTAAAGAAAAATTAATACATGAATTTATAAGGGCAATTTTGACTTTCGTATTTTTTTTATTATATTGTAATAAGCACAACAACGGTTTTTCGCATGTCTAATATTTCAAAAATTACGAATAATGCTAACAGTGTCTTTTTGAATTCAAAAAGAAATTTTACTGATGGCACCGAAATGTATATCAGAAGTAAAATTGATATGCTTTATAGAAACGCGGTTTCAGGCAACAGCATATTTTCAAACAGAAATTCGCTTAAAAAAATTGCTGAAGGCACATATTTAAACAAAAACGTTTAAATTTTACTCCGTCTTACTATATAAAAACGAGCTCTTTTGTGCCATAATATTTCCATAAAACTCATTAAAAGGAGATTTAACTATGTGGGAATATAATGATACTGTAAAAGAACACTATAAAAACCCAAAAAATGTTGGTGCTATTGAAAATGCTGATGCTATAGGCGAAGTTGGTTCATTATCTTGCGGTGATAGATTAAAAATATATTTAAAAATAGAAAATGATGTGATTGTTGATGCGAAGTTTCAAACTTTTGGTTGTGGCTCAGCTGTTGCAGCATCTAGTATGCTAACACAAATGGTTATAGGTAAAACGCTAGAAGAAGCGAAAAAAATTACAAATAAACAAATCGCTCAAGAGCTTGGTGGTTTACCACCAGAGAAGCTTCACTGTTCTGTTATGGGTCAAGAAGCACTAGAAAATGCCATAAATGGCTATTTAGGGCTTGAAATTAAACAAGACGACGATGATCATCACCATCACAATGAAAATAAAAACAGCATAGTTTGCCCGTGTACTGGTGTTACAAAAGATGAAATTATAAAAGCTGTTAAAGAGGATAATCTTAAAACGATAGAACAAATTAGAGAAAAAACAGGTGCTACATCTGCTTGTGGACGTTGTGAGAGCGTTGTTTTAGGCTTAATTAACGATAACACTCCTAAAGCTTCTAGTTTATCAGGTGTGCAATTTATTTTAAAAATAAATAAAGTAATTGAAGCAAATATTCAAGCAGAGCTTGGAAAAGACTCTGGCGGTATTGAGCTTATAAATGTAGAGGGAAAAGATGTCTATGTTAAATTAAGGGGCGCTTGTTCTTCTTGTAAAAATTGTATGATAACTCTTAAAAACTTTGTTGAAACACAATTAAGAGAAAATGTGGATAAAGATATTAATGTAATTGAGGTTAAATAATGACTCTTGTTTTTCTAGATAATAACGCTACAACAAAATGTGACCCTAAAGTGCTAGAAGCTATGCTTCCATATTTTGATGAAAAATATGCTAACCCATCGAGCATTTATGATATAGCAGTTGAAGCCAAAGGGGCGCTTAATGGAGCAAGAAAGTCAATTCAGAATTTACTTGGAGCAAGAAGTGAAAAAGAAATAATCTTCACATCAGGTGGCTCTGAGTCTGCTAATATGGCGATAAAAGGTGTGTTAGAGCTGAATAAATCTAAAAAACATTTAATTACAACAAAAGTTGAACATCCTTGTGTTTTAAATCTTCATAAAGAATTAGAAAAAAAAGGCTATGAGGTTGATTATATAGGTGTTGATTCAAACGGTGATTTAGACCTTGAGGAGCTTATTTCAAAGGTAAAAGATGACACTGCAATTGTGTCTGTTATGATGGCAAACAATGAAACAGGCGTTATATTTCCAGTTGAAAAAATCGCACAAGAAGTTAAAAAAATCAATCCAAATACTAAAATATTTGTGGATGGCGTGCAAGCAGTTGGAAAAATTTCAATCGATTTAAAAGAAACTCAAATCGACCTTTTTGGAATTTCAGCTCATAAATTTCACGCACCAAAAGGCATAGGAGCACTTTACGTAAGAACAGGCATTATGGTTTCACCTCTTATTGTAGGTGGTCATCAAGAGCGCGGAAAGCGCGCGGGGACTGAAAATGTACCTTATATTGTTGCTATGGGAAAAGCGGCAGACGTCGCGCTTGAATATCTTCAAGACGAGCAAACAAGAGTGAAAGCACTTAGAGATAAGCTTGAAAAAGGTATTTTAGAAAATGTAAAAAATGCAGTGTTAAATTCAAAATCTAATAATAGAGTGCCAAATACTACAAACATTGGGTTTCAATATATTGAAGGGGAGCTTATTTTGCTTCACTTAAATGATTTTGGCATCTGTGCCTCATCTGGCTCTGCTTGCACTTCAGGCTCACTAGAACCATCTCATGTTCTTCGTTCTATGGGGGTTCCTTTTACGACTTTGCATGGTTCAATAAGATTTTCTCTAAGCCGTTATACAACAGAGGCTGATATTGATTTAGTTATTGAAAAAATGCCAGAAATAATTAACAAACTAGCTAATATGTCACCATTTCAAAAAGAGTTAAAAGGGCTTTTAGACTAGGATTTTTTAGCTTTTTTGGGTTTAATTTTTCCCATAAAGCTTCTAACTAAAATCCAAAAAACCATTTTTGAAGGTATTGCAAATAGTAGCATTAAAAAGCTTATGATTAAATCATAGACAGTTTTTATACCGCCTAATGAGTCAAAAGCCATTGATACATAAGAGAAATCGACTTCTCTAAATATCGCTAAAATTAAGCAATAGAAAAATCCGCAAAGGTGAATTACGCTTACCCCAACGATTGTAGCTATAAGAGAAGATTTTAAATCGTGTTTTTTTTCTAAAATTCTTCCAACAGGATAGCAGGCAAAAATATAGCCTAAAATATACCCAAAAAGCCCACTTTTTACATATTCTAATCCTCCACCTAGGGCGAAAATTGGCCACACAAAAAAGCCTAAAAGTAGGTATAATATCATTACAAACAGTGAAAATCTTGGGCCTAAAATGGCGCTGATAAATAAAACAATCGGAATTTGCGCTATGTAATAGTGTTTTATGTTTGAAAAAGCAAAACTTTGATAAATATTATCATATACTGGCCACAAATGGACAAGTTCAACTTGAGTGAAAGTGGCCAAAACCATTAATAATAAAGAAAAAAAGCAAAGCACAATTGTGCCTAAAGAAAAAGGAATTTTTTCTCCTTTATAAATAAATTCTTCAATTTGCTCTTTATATCTTTTGTTCATTTATTTAATTATACCCTCAATTGAGTTTTTAATTTCTTCATATAATTTTTTATAGCTATCATTAAAAATATTTTCGCTCCACATAATAAGCGCGTCTTCATTGTTGTTTTGATAGTAGTTTTTTCTGTGCCCAAGCGATTTAAAACCAAACTTTTCATATAGTTTAATGGCACTAATGTTTGACACTCTAACTTCTAGTGTCATATATTTTATTTTTTCACTGTAACATTCACTAAGTGCGTTTAATAAAAGAATTTTCGCCACTCCTTTTCCCCTATAATCAGGATGCACGGCAAGGTTTGTAACATGTGCCTCATCTATAATTTTCCAAAAACCCATATACCCAGCTAAGTTGTTATTTGAATCAACAACGCAATTATAAGAAGAAATTTTGTTTTTAATTTCATTAACAAAAGAATCTCTTGTCCAGTGGTGCTCTCCATAGGCAAGCTCTTCCACTTTTAAGACATCATCAAGATGATATAAGCTCATTTCTTCAATACGAAATTTTTCCATAAAATTATTTTAGCATAATAAAAAATTATGCATAAATTACAAGCAAGCCAACAAGCATTCCAACAATCACACAAAATGCTGGAAGTTTGCTTTTATACATTAATATAGACTGCGGAAGGATTTCTCCAAAAGTTACATACAACATAGCACCAGATGCGAAACTTAAACTAAGTGCTAGGCCTAAAGCTCCCATATCGCCTATGCTGTAGCCAATTAATGCCCCCAATAGAGTTGGTGCGCCACTTAACGCTGTAAGTAATACTGCGTATCTTTTTTTCACGCCACCGCTTATTAAAGGAACGCAAATTGCCATACCCTCTGGGATATTATGTAAGCCTATTAGTATCGCAAGAGTTAGCGTCGAACCACTTAACATATCCGCATCATTTGCAAAAGATGCCCCAATTGTCATACCTTCTGGAAGGTTGTGAAGAGCGATGGCACAAGCGGTTATAAGCCCTGCTACAAAAAGTTTTGCGGTACCATCTTTTTTCTCAATATGCTCTCTTAAATGATCTGTGTGAATAATTTCATCTAAATCATCAGCCGTTTGAGGGTGATTTGTGTCAATGTGTTTAACTTCAGGATTTGTTATTTTATCAATAAATAAGTTTAATAAATATACAAGTAAAACCCCAAGTACTATCCCAAGACAAACGATGTAAACACTTACATTTGTTTCAATAGCATCAACTACAAGGTCAAAACAAACAATTGAAACCATAACACCAGATGCGAAACTTAACAATAAAGAGATTGTTTTGCTTGATTCTTTTTTAAATAATGAGCCAATAACCCCGCCTAGGCCCGTTCCGCCTATGCCTGCTATTACTGTTGTTTGTATAAGTAATGCTATATCGCTCATTTTTCCCTTATTCTAAATTGTTAGGTCAACATAACAAATGTACATCAAAATTGTTTTTCTTACAAATTATAGAAGATATTTTGTTAATTATTTGCAAAATGCGCAAGATTTTATTATTATTGTACTTATCAATTATATTTATATATCAATTATATTTATAATAAAAACTGTAAGGAAATAATGAATAAAATTAATGTTTATTTAGTAGAAGACTACTTATTAGCACGAATTAACTATAGGCACCAGTTGGCAAATTATGATGATATCAAGCTTATGGGCGATTTTGAGTCTGCTATAGATTGCATAAAAATGATGGAAAACAAGCAAGCTGATGTTGTTGTTCTAGACCTTAAAATTAAAGATATCAGTGGGATTGAAGCTATAAAAATTATTAAAGAAAAATATCCCAAAACAAAAATTATTGTCCTCACCTCTTATAAACAAGAAGAAGAGGTGTTGGCTTCTCTCTCGCTTGGGGCGAATGCGTACGTGTTAAAAGATACATCAATAGATAAATTAGTAGATATCATAAGAGCAACAAACATCGGCGCGCATTTTTTCGACCCTGATATTTCTGATATTGCGCTTAAGATGATTCCAAAACCAAATTCTTATGATTTAAATAATTTATACACAGATGTTAATGAGTTTAGAAGCCTTACAAAAAGAGAACATGAAGTTTTAAAACTTATAATAGATGGAAAATCTAATACTCAAATTGCGAACTTAATATCAATAAGCGCTCACACCGCTAAAGCACATGTGTGTTCAATTTTAACCAAGCTAAATGTGACAGACAGGGTGCAAGCTGCTGTAAAAGCGGTTAGAACTCATCTTTTCTAGGCTTTTTTAGTTAATTTGTCTAGTGTTTGATTGTTTATTTCTCCACCAATTAACATAATAATTGAGGTGAAATAAAGCCAAACCATTAAAATCGCA
>CAYJMX010000042.1:0-354 GCA_964371485.1 uncultured Gammaproteobacteria bacterium
CTCAAGCGATTGAAAAAGCAATTAATGCTCCTGAGGGAGAAAAATTATCAACATTTACTGAAAACGTTGCAAACGACTTGGGTATGTTTATGTCTATTCCATATCAAGTTAAGGCTTCGCACTTGCTGGGTGGCTTAAAATACACTGGCATTAAGGGTGCTGGCACTCAAGTGGAAAATGTTGATGCTTATAGAAAAGCAATTAAAGAATTAAATGAAAAAGTGGCTAGTGAAACTATTTCAAAAATTGATTATGTGGCTGAAAAAGCAAGAATTAAAGATATGCTTGATGGCGGCTCTAAGTGGTATCACAAACCATTTAAGGCAATTGGTAAATTCTTCTCAACAGGCCGTG
>CAYJMX010000042.1:364-10200 GCA_964371485.1 uncultured Gammaproteobacteria bacterium
TTTGTAACTAAGGCCGATAATAAATCTATGTTAACGGGCATTACAAATGGGCTTCAATCCCTTGTAAATAAAGTTAAAGGCCCTGGGGCAGGTACGGCAATTCGTTTAGGTACGGCGATACTTGTTGTTTCTCCATTAATTTCAAAAGCGGTAACTTCTGTTTCTCACTTGATTTTTGGAAAACCTACAAATTCAATATTAGATGAAGATAAGACAGATGAAGCTCAAGCTCCAGAGGCTACTGGTGCGCCTGATGCTAACAATCCTCTTGGTATGACTCAAGAAGAATTGATGGCAAAATTAGAGTCTAATCCAGAATTAATGGCAAAAATGGAGTCTGAGCCAGCATTTTTAGAGCAACTTTTAAATGACCCAACTCAATTGGTGAAAATTTTAAACGGCGAAATGAAAATTGAAGATGTTCAAGCTTCAACTCCTCAATCAAAATATATTACAAATAATCCGCAAGCACCTGTGTCACAAGCAACACCGGCGCCAAGCGCTCCAACAACGATAAATAACACTTTAAATAATAATCCAACACAAGCGCCAAAAACGCCAGCTCCAAGTGTGCAAAATAATGCGCCAACAGAGCCTACAAGAAGCTATGTTCCTTCTTCAGCACCTGTGCAATTGGGTTTAACTCAACAAGAACAAGAAAAATCACTAGCACTTAATGATGCTTTATTAAAGGCTGATAATGTTGAAAAAGCAGCACTAGAACAGCTTGGTTCTTTATAATTCTACCAAAGAGCTTGTGGCATTAACCTTTTGTGGAACCAAATTGGCGTGTCGTCATAATTTTCAAAAAGAAAATCTTCCCTAAGTTTTTCATCGACCCCTATTGCAATAATTGGGATGCCACTTTCAAGTGAAGCTTCTTTTAAAATTTCATATCCTCTTATGACATCTTCTTTTTGAGTTTCATCACCAAGGTGAGTGTTTGAAATAAAACCAGCGAATTTTTTGTATTCAGTTTTATTTAAGCCTGAAGAAAATTCTATGTATTCAATGATGCTTTCTTTATCTCTTGTTTCAAATTTTGAAGTGTTTATAACTAGGTATATTCTTAAATCTTCTTCTTTTTCAATGTTATTTAAGATATCAAGTGTATCAAGCCCAGTTGCGCCGTATCCAACGTCTATAATCATATCGCCTTGTGTTGATAGGCAATTAATTTGTTCGCCTGTAACATAGCTTCCCGCTTCACCAAGTCCAAAATAATCACGCTGAGCGATAATGTTAATACCCTCTTGTTCAAGCTGCTCAATAATCGGTCTTAAGCAATAAGCTGGTTCAACAGTATCAAGATCCACAAGGGTAATTTCTTTGTTTTCTTTTCTGAATTGAAGTGCCCTATTAAGTGCGGTCTCGCTTTTCCCTGAAGCGTATGCTCCTGTGTATACTTCTACTGTTCTTTTTGCTTTGTCCATTTTTACGCCTCTGGTTTAATGTGTTCGTGTGTTAATAAATTTTCTTTTGTTTTAAGTTCGTCCTTAAATCTTTCAGCCTCTTGAATAGCTTCAGGTAAAATTAGTTCAAAAATTTCAACTAATTTTGGGTCAAATTGTGTTCCAGAGCGCTCTTTAATATTATTTAAAGCGATTTCAGGGCTTAATCCTTCTCTGTATGCTCTGTTTGAAACCATAGAATCAAACGCATCGGCGATTGCTATAATCCTTGCGCCTAAAGGGATTTGCTCTTGAGATAATCCATAAGGATAACCACAGCCATCAAAATGTTCGTGGTGATATTTAATAATTTCTACAACGCCTTTTAGTTGCTTGATGTCTTCTAATATTTTTATAGAATGATGTACGTGTTTTTTAATCTCATCAAATTCTTCTTCGGTAAGTTTTTGAGATTTGTTTAAAATGTCTTCTGCTACACCAATCATGCCGATGTCATGCAATAGGCCAGCTAGTTCTATTTTACCTTTTTCTGTTGTATCAAGCTTTAAATATTGCGCTATTTTTAAAGAATACAATGTTACCCTGTGGCTTCTTCCCATAGTAAAAGAATCTTTAGCGTCAAGCGCTTCAATGATTGCTTTAATTGTTCCAGAGAACAATTCCTTTAAATCGTTAATTAATATTTCATTATCAACTTTAAGCTGGTGATATTCTAAACTCTGTTCCACAATGTGCAAAAGTTCATCAGGATTGTATGGTTTTTTTATATATCTATAAATTTTTGCGTAATTAATCGCATCAAGTAAACTCTTAACATCAGAATACGCCGTAACAAGCACTCTTGATGTGTTCGGGCAAAATTCATTTGTTCTTTTTAAAAATTCAACGCCATCCATAATTGGCATTTTGTGATCAGATAGTATGCAGTTAAAACTTTCGTGTTTTAAAATTTCAAGCGCATCAACACCGCTGCACGCTTTTGTTACTTCATATTTCCCTCTTAGAGTTCTATATAAAAGTGCCAAATTGTCAGGCTCATCATCTACTATAAGAATTTTATACTTGTTTTCTTCTTCCATTACTGAATTTGCTCCTGTGAATTGCCCGTTACTATTTCTTGTTCACGCTTGTGATTAATAGGTAGAGTCAAGGTAAATGTTGTACCTTTTCCTTGTTCAGAGCTTACTTTGATGTCGCCATTATGATTTTTCACAACTCTGTATGTAATGCTCATTCCCATACCTGTGCCTTCTCCGACTGGTTTTGTCGTATAGAATGGTTCAAAGACACGATTTAGGTCTTCTTGCTTAATTCCTTCACCGCTATCAGTGAATTTTATTATAACATTATTTCCTTGAGTTTTCACCTGAATTTTTACACTACCTTCTCCTTTAACAGCATATTGCGCGTTATCAAGAATGTTCATAAACACCTGATTAAGCTGTCCGCCAAAGGCTTCAATTCTTGGAAGATCATCTTCATATTCTTTTATTACATCTATTCTGTTTTTATAAGAATTGTTTAAGATGTTTAATGTAGTGTCTATTTCTTTTGGAATATCAAATTCGGTTAATACCATTTCATCCATTCTAGAGAAGTTTTTAAGGTCAAGAACGATGTTTTTTGTTCTTTCTGTTCCTTCAATACAACTTTTAATTAAATCTACAACATCATCTCTTATAAATTCAATATCAATTGTTTTTTTAATTTTTTTAATTTTCTCTAGTTCTGCCTCTGGAATTCAGCTTTCATTATCAGTGTATGTATCAACTAGTTCAAAAATGTCTTTAACATATTTGTTTAAAATCATTATGTTCCCGTGGATGAAGTTTATTGGATTATTTACCTCATGTGCTATACCCGCCACTAGTTCACCTAGAGATCTCATCTTTTCAGAATGTACCATCATTGCTTGAGTTTCTTTGATTTCATTATTCGCCTTTTCAAGCGCCACAGTTCTTTCTTGAACTTTTTGTTCTAATGAGGTGTATAAATCTAAAAGTTGTCTTGCCATTTTGTTATAAGCATTAACTAATTCATTAATTTCAGAGAATCTTGTTTCTTTAAACTTAAAATTAAAGTTTCCTTTTGCAAATTGTTTTACACCAAGAGTCAGCTGGTTAAGCGGTTTTAAAACAAAGCGCGACATAATAGCGCTTGCGATAATTGAGAAAAACACTGCAATAACGATAAATATTTTCATTTTATCTAATAAATTATTAATGTTTGTGCTTGCGATTCTCTCAACCGGTATGCCCACAATTAAGTCATATGTTGGTTTGTTGACATTTCCTTCCATTAGTTGTTGTGATTGAAATTGAAAAAATATATCGCCCTTGGCGCTTGCGCCATCTTTATTTAAAATAGATGGTGATGTAGTCCAAAAGACTTTGTTTGTTGCCTTATCAATCGCATATGCGTATGAAATTTTATTTTGTTTTTTTAAAAGTTCACTTATTTCTGTAGCTTTTTCAAGTCGCCCTTTGTTGTAATTTTCATCAAAAATTTCCCCAATGAGAGTTGAAAAAGACGAGTTGAAAGTATTTAAATTTGAAGAATATTCAACTGATAAACTTTGTATGTGATTAAATACGTATCCAGATGTAATGATTATGATAAGTGCGATAAGCATACTTATCATGCTTGCAAAATACATGCTCAAGCTTGTTTGCTTTGTGGTTGATGATTTAGTTTTTTTAACCTTTTGTTTGTTCATAATTAAACTTCTTCTTGAGGGGGTGCTTCACTGCTTGGCTCTTCAGATGGAACATCTTCTTCTATTTCTTCCACCTCAACTGTCTGATCGTCATTAAACATTGATTGTATTAAATAAGGATCTTGGTTGTTATTTTCTCTGTTTTTAATGCTGATATTAGCATTAAAACTCTCGTGATTTTTTTTATTATCAAAAATTCTTCCAATTAAATATCCTACAAAACCAAGGCATAAAGCAGCAGGCAGAATTATCGACAAGACATATAAGACACTATTTCCGCTTAAAGAAAAGCTGTTTAAAAAGCTGAGCAAGCCAAAGCTCAATATTGCAAAGCTTGCAAATAGAGAACCTAGTTTTTTTTGAAAGAATGCCCTGTTAGCTTTTTCACTCATCATTCTTGCTTTTAATCTCCATCATTACTTTAAAAGAGTATTGAACAAGAGCGATACGCTCTATGCTTGAAATGTCTTTATAGCTTCCTGATACAACATACGCTTCTTTTTCTTTATATATTGTATCTTGCACTCTTATTGGGGTAAAAGTGCACTCTATATCTAAATTATTTATAAGAGTGATTTTAATTGGATAATCCGAATCCACTTTAAGTGGCTCTTTTGTAATCATTTTTAAGCCACCAGCTGAGATGTCTTCAACATTTAACACCATGTCTTTTTTGCATTCAAACTCGATGTCACCCATAAATTTTACCCTTGAGTATTCTCTTCTTTGAATGTTTTTAATATTTTCTGGAAGCTCAATTGTAAGGCGAGTGCCGTTTGCATCAATTACTTTTGTTTGAAAATACACAAGCCCATCTGGAATAGAGCCGAATATTTCAACTTTTGCGCCCATTTTGTAATCACTTAGGATTTTGTTGTCATAGCATTTGATTTCAATATCAAGTGTGCTTGCGCCAACTTCTTTTAAATCAAAGGTCGTAGCGCTCTCAAAGTTTTCAGGGATGATTCTAAAATCTTGTCCTTTGGCGATAATATTTTGCATAACACCTCACTATTCTTAGCTTGTCAGAGCCTTCATATCAACTCTTACTGTTCCAATGGATTTTGCTTTAACATTGTTTGTTACTTCATTATATGACATAATCACGATTTGTGGATAGGTTCGCTCAATTAATCGTCTGAAAATCAACCTAATGGGCGATGAGCATAAAATTACTGGACGGTTTCCTGTTGCTTGAACTGCCTTTGCAAATTCAAAGTTAAGATTGTCCATAAGTCTTTTTACAAAATCAGGATCAAGAGTTAAGCTCTTTCCATCAGGGTTAACACCTGCTGCAATTGCAGTTTCAACTTCTTGTGCTAGTGTTATAGCTAAAAGTTCACCAGTATCAGATAGGTTTTGTTTGCAAATATTTCTTGCTAGCGCCACACGACAGTGTTCTGTTAAGGAGTCGTGGTTTTTATTGTTTTTAAATTCTAAACTCATTGTTTCTAAGATTGTTTTTAAATCACGAACAGAAACATTTTCATTCAATAAGTTTTGAATAATTTGTTGAAGATCGGCCGTTGTAAGGTCTTTCATTAAATCATTAACATAATCCTCTGATACCTCTTTTTTAAGATTGTCAACAAGTTGTGAGATATCAGCTCTTGTAAGGATTTCAGATGCGTTCTTTTTGATGATTTCTGTAAGATGCGTTGATATAACAGCAGATGGCGATACAACAGTGTAGCCAACTGTTTCGGCGTATTCTTTGTCTTTTTCTTCAATCCAAGTCGCGTTAAGCTTAAAAGCAGGTTCAATTGTGTTGATACCCTTGATGTTCGGGTCTTCCGCCCCACCCATAGAGTTCATTGCAAGATGGCGCTCTGGATAAACTTCCCCTGTTTCAATAGCCACACCTTTTAATTTTACCTGATAAGTGTTTGGAGCAAGCTGAAGATTGTCCCTTACTCTTATTGAAGGTAGAACTATGCCTAAATCTAGTGCGCTTTGGCGTCTGATTTGAGCTATTCTATCTAATAAATCTCCACCTTTTTGAGCGTCAAGCAGGCTTACAAGTCGATATCCAATTTCTATTTCTAATGTTTCAATATTTAAAAGCTCTAAAACACTTTCTCTTGTCGCTTTTTTGCGTTTTTTGCCAAGTTTTTGTGCTTTTTTAGCGTCTGCTTCAGCTTTAAGATCATCCTCAGTTTTCTTTTTAAGCTCTGTGTGTTTAGCCCAACCATAATATGCCATAATTGTACCAATTGCTAAAAAAGGAATTGTCGGCATACCAGGAATTACACCAATAAACAGTAGAAGTCCCGCTACTATCCATATAACCTTTGGATTAGAGAACATCTCGTTACCAATGTCTTCTGATAAGGAATTATCAGAACCAGAAGCACGAGAGATGATTAAACCAGTAGCTGAAGATATAACAAGTGCTGGAATTTGGGATACAAGACCATCACCTACTGTTAAAAGAGTGTAGGTTGATAATGCTGTAGCAGGATCCATTTTTAACTGTAATACACCAATTACAAGTCCGCCTATAATGTTTATTACTGTAATAATGATACCAGCTGTGGCATCACCCTTAACAAACTTTGAAGCACCATCCATGGTTCCATAGAAATCTGCTTCACGTTCTAATTTTTTTCTTCTTGTTTTTGCTGTAGCTTCATCAATTAATCCGGAGTTTAAATCAGCATCAATTGATAGCTGTTTACCAGGCATAGAATCTAATGTAAATCTGGCACTTACTTCAGCAACACGACCTGCACCGCCTGTAATTACCATAAAGTTAATGATTACAAGAATTACAAATATGATAAAACCTACAACATAGTTCCCCTGTACAACAAATTCCCCAAAAGATTCAATAACTGATCCAGCATTAGCCTCAAGCAGGATAAGCCTTGTAGATGTAACGTTTAGACCCAGCCTAAATAATGTTGCAATAAGTAGAATTGTCGGAAATGATGAATAATCAAGTGGCTCTTTTGTATAAAGGCACACAAGTAGTATTAAAATAGATAATGAAATATTTATTGTAAGAAGTAAATCAAGAAAAACAGCAGGAATCGGGATAATCATCATAAGGATGATTGTCACAAGCCCAACCGCTAACACGATATCGTTATTCTTTAGTAATAATGCTAATTTCCCCAATGTTTACTCTTAACTTCCTCATTACCTCTTAGCGTTATATACAAATCTTAGAACCTCAGCCACAGCAACATATAGTTCTTGTGGTATTATACCATTAATTGGAACTATTTTGTACAAACTTTGCGCTAAAGGTTTATTTTCTACAATAGGTATATTATTATTTTTTGCAACCTCTCTTATTCGAAACGCTAAAAAGTCTATTCCCTTTGCAACAACCTCTGGAACAGGTGTTTTTTGTGGGTTATATTTTATAGCTACAGCATAGTGAGTCGGGTTAACAACAACAACATCTGCTTCTTTAATTGAAGCCATCATTTTTTGTTGCATTATCTGCATCTGGAATGCTTTAATTTTGCCTTTAATTTTAGGATCACCCTCTACGTTTTTCCACTCATCTTTAACTTCTTGCTTTGTCATTTTAATAGACTTTTCATATTGGTAATCTTGAAACTTTTTATCTACAAAACCGATGATTAGAAAAATCATACAAACGCTTATTACAAGTTCAAATACAACAGAGCCTACAATTACAGAGCTTGCCTCAATATCCATTCCAATTGTCGAAAATAGATCATCTTTTCTTTTTGCTATAACATTGTATCCAACAATCCCCACAACGCCCAACTTTGCAAAAGATTTCACAAGTTCCATTAAAGCTTTTGGCTCAAAAAGGTTTAATTTTTTTAATAAGGCTTTAATAATCTCCCCTGGCATAAGTTTTTCCATCTTAGGCTGAAGTGCTTCTTTTGCAAAAAGACTTCCAACTTGAAAACGTACAATTAAAAATGCCGCAATACACAATAGCCCCATAAATGGCAAAAGAATTGATGAGGCACTTTGTGCGTATGGAATTAAAAGACCCATAAAATTATTATCAGAAATTTCATTAGGGTTGAGGTGGGTGAAAGTTTGATAGAGCATGGATTTTATATTTTCAAGGATGGAATTTGTAAGTACATACATTAAACCAACGCCAGCAGTTAACAGCAAAGACCCTGTAAAGTCCTGACTTTTGGCGATATTTCCTCTATCTCTTTCTTTCTCACGGCGTTTGGCCGTGGCGTCTTCTGTCTTTTCTTCGTTTGCCATAATCTACATTATATCTTTTTTTGAATAAAATTTCTCTATGTAAACAAGCTTATAATGCCTTGCATAAAGTTCCCAATTTCATCTACCAAATAAAGAATAGAGCCTTGCAGGAACACTATCATAAGAATGAAACCAAGGAAGATTTTAAACGGCAAGGATACCATAAAAATATTCATCTGTGGCATAACTTTGCTCATAAGACCAAGTAGGATATCTGTTACAAGTAATACTGAAAAAATAGGCATTGCAAGAGAAAAAGCGATTATAAACATCCTTGAGCTTAATCTTAAAACGCCCTCCACAATAGATGGTTCAAAACCGGAAGTTAGCCCAACAGGAAGCGCGAAGAAACTTTTATACACGGCCGCAAATAAATATTCATACGCGCCAGTTGATATGAAAACCAAAGTGGCAAGATATGTGTAAAAGCTTGAAATTGCCATAGAAGACACACCTGTTACAGGGTCAAGTGCTGCTGCCATAGACATACCCATTTGCACCCCAATGATTTCACCAAGTATAGAAACACCTATGAATAAAAGGTTTGCCACAAATCCTATTAAAAACCCTATTGCAAATTCTATGGTCAAAAGTACGGCAAATTCAGGCATGGAATTTGGAATAATAAAGTTTGCCTTAGCAGCTAATATTGGATATAAAATAAAAGCAATAGCTGCGCAGAACCAGATTTTAACTTGATTTGGCGCTTTAATTGTAGAAAAAAACGGCGCCGCTGTTATCATTCCAGATAGTCTTGTAAAAATAAGCATAAAAACTATTATATTTTTTGGTGATAACACGTCTAAAAGATTTGGAGCAGGCATGTTTTAAGCTCCTATCCGATGAAAATCTTTGTATATTCAAATAACTCTTTTGTTCTAGATATAAAGACATTTAGCATCCAAGGCATGCATATTATAAGTACAAGAATGCAGGCGAAAATCTTTGGTACAAAGGTCAAAGTCGCCTCTTGAATTTGCGTTACAGATTGCACAATTGAAATCAAAAGACCAACCACAATGGATGTTATTAGAACAGGCGCACTCATTTCCATAACAAGCACTAAAACCTTTTGAAAAATTGTTAAAAATACTTCTTGTTCCATCTAACCCCCTAACCTACGGCACAAAGCCTTCGACAAGCGATTTGGTTATCAAGAACCAGCCGTCCACCAATACAAACATAATCAGCTTAAACGGTATAGCTATTGTGGTTGGTGGTAAAAATAGCATACCCATTGAAACAAGGATACTTGCTACTACAATGTCTATTACAATAAATGGTAAGAAAATTATAAAACCAATTTTAAACGCAGTTTTTAATTCTGATAATACAAAAGCTGGAATTAAAACATAGGTCGGTACTGAATCTTCATTTTTGAATTTTTCAAGCTTAGCTAGGTTTCTAAATAATTCTAGTTCTCTATCTTGAGTTTGCTTAAACATAAAACCACGCAGCGGTTTAAGAGCATTATCAAGAGCTGCTTGTTGTGTGATTTG
>CAYJMX010000043.1:0-1974 GCA_964371485.1 uncultured Gammaproteobacteria bacterium
GCCAAAGAAAATTAATAACAGCAAAATTTATGACTATTTAGACAAGTTGAATTCAAAATCTGGTGTAAGCATTGAAAAAGATGGAAAAATAGCCCTTTTCCCACTAACAAGCGAACAAAAAATGTTGGGCGCCATTGTTGCATATAATCCATTTGAAAAAATTAATGAAGATGAAATTGAACAAATTGATGAAATTTCAAAACAGGCTTCAATCACAATTGAGCGCGCTGTTGAATATACAAAAATATTAAAAGATGCGACACTAGACGCGCTAACTGGATTAAACAACAGAAAACAATTCTCTCTAAGATTAAAAGAGCAAACAGCTTTTGCAAAAAGGCAAAAAAGCCCACTTTGCTGTATTATGTTTGACATCGACCATTTTAAATCGGTGAATGACAACTACGGGCACGCCGTTGGCGATTGTGTTTTAAAAATTGTTTCTAAGATAATTAAAAAAGAACTAAGGGAAAATGATATCGCATCAAGATATGGTGGAGAAGAAATCGCTATTTTACTTCCATCAACAGAGCTTGATGAGGCGCAATTGGTTGCAAACAGACTCAGAGAAGCGATTGAAAAGAAAATTATAAACATTGAAGAATATAATATTGAAAATACAAAAGAAATTTCTGTAACAGTGTCTATTGGCGTGAGTCAGTATGATAGAGCCGAAAAAGATATGACTATGTTGTATCAAAATGCAGATAAAGCATTGTATGAGGCGAAACACTCTGGTAGAAACAGAGTTGTACTTTATGATGATTCATTAATTGCTCAATAGGCTTATATTTAGTTTTGTTAATATTTTTGTTGTAACAAAATTGTGTTTGTATTATCATTTTTCTCATATATAACTAAAAACATAGGAGAAAACATGAAAAAATATGAATTACTTGCTACTATTAAGCCAAATCTAGACAACGATGAAGCAGATAAAGTAATTGCAAAAATTGAAGATATTATTAGCTCACTTAAAGGTAACGTTATTGATACTGAAAAAGTTGGCAGAAAAAAACTTGCTTATGATGTTAAAGGCTACAGAGATGGTTTTGTTGCTTTAATCAAATTAAACATCGAAGCTGATAAAATTGTTGAATTCAAAAGACAACTAAAATTAAACGAAAACGTAATCAGAACAATGTTTCTTGAAGCTTCAAAGGTAAAAGCGTAAGATGACATTAGCTAAGATTTTTGTTACAGGAAAAATAGTTAAAGCGCCAGAGAAAAGGTTTACTCAAAATGACCTTCCTATTTTAGGTTTCACAATTGACGCTGATTCTACTGAAGAAACTTTAATTAGAGTATCTGTAATTGGCGCACAAGCTGACAACCTTGAAAAGATTTTATCGGCAGGTGATAATGTTTTAGTAGATGGTAGATTGCAAACTAACACTTTTAAAACACAAAATGGCAAAGACAAAAAAGTTTTTGAAATTAACGCATCAACTGTAGAGAAGATCTCGGCTCACGCACCATCTTCAACTCCACAGGCAACAGCGAAAAGCGAAAGTCTTGTACAATTCTCTGATGATGATATGTCAGATGATTTAATTAATGAAGATGAAATCCCGTTTTAAACACAAAAAAAATAAGAAAAGGAAATAAAAATGGCAAAAGAATTAAAAGACAGCAAAAAAAGAAAAAATTGTAGCTTTTGTGCTGATAAAGTAGAAGCACTAGACTATAAAGATACTTCAAAATTAAAAAGATTTTTATCAGAAGCTGGTAAAATCCTTCCAAGAAGAATCACTGGAAGCTGTGCTTACCACCAAAGAATGCTTTCAACTTCTGTAAAAAGAGCACGTGAATCAGCATTAATGGGCTATGTATTTGAAAACTAATCAAGCATAGCTTGAACTGCGACGCGACGCGTCCAGTGAAAGCGAGCTTGCCTAAGGTGTGTGAAAACGCACAAAAAGGATGGTAAATCCTTTTTGAAGTTTGAAACCGTACCGTAAACGAAATTAAAAA
>CAYJMX010000043.1:2074-6607 GCA_964371485.1 uncultured Gammaproteobacteria bacterium
AAGGATGGTAAATCCTTTTTGAAGTTTGAAACCGTACCGTAAACGAAATTAAAAATAGAGGGTACAAGCCCTCTTTTTTTAATGAGTGAGCCTTGGGTGTGTGAGCGGATTTTTTCGGGCGGGAAGTCGCCCACGCGAAGGCTTTTGAGGAAAAAGCCGAAGCGGAAATAATCCAAGATGAACGCACAAAAAGGATGGTAAATCCTTTTTGAAGTTTGAAACCGTACCGTAAACAAAATAAAAAATAGAGGGCACAAGCCCTCTATTTTTTATCTCAACTCTATATCTCTTCTAAAAATCTTTGTATCAAATTTAATCTTATCTACAGCGGCATAAACCTTGTTTCTCGCATCGCATCCTGTGGCACACACGCTCATCACCCTGCCACCAGACACATAATATTTCTCATTTTCCTTTTTCACACCAGAAAAATAAATCTCCACGCCCTCATTTTTAGCTTCATCAATCCCTTCAATTTGCGCGCCTAAAATAGGAGAATCTGGATAGCCATCTGTGGCAAGAACTACAGTATATGCGGGCTCTTTTTTAAACTTCAATTCCACTTCATCAAGCTTCTGGTCAGTCATTTTTATAAAAACATCCAACAGGTCATTGTCTAAATTTAAAAGCAGGGACTGTATTTCAGGATCACCAAAGCGCATATTATACTCTAGAACATGCACTCCATCAGGGTTTATCATTAAACCAGAATAAATAACCCCGCAAAAATCCGCGTTTTCTCGCCTTAGCGCATTTTTTAAAGTATCTAAATATTTTTCAATTTCAATTTTATCATTATCACAAAGCACACAAGGACAGGCAGAACCCATGCCACCAGTGTTTTTACCCAAATCATTTTCTAATAATTTTTTATAATCACAAGCAATATCAAAATTCACCATATTTTTACCATCATAAAGAGAAAAAATTGAATATTCCTTGCCTTGCAATTTTTCTTCAAGCAAAATACATTTTGAAGCTTCATTAAATTTGCCATTTAAAAACTCATTTGCAATTTGTTTTGCCTCTAAAAAATTAGAGGCTAAATACACTCCCTTACCTGATGCTAGGCCATCTGACTTAATTACAGGGGGGTCTAAAAACATTTTTATTTTTTTATCAAACTCATCAATAGAATTAAGCGTGCAATATTTTGCAGTTTTTATAGAATTATTTATCATAAACTCTTTAGCAAAAATTTTTGAACCTTCAAGCTGCGCCCATTTTTTATTAGCACCAATGCATTTTATACCGTATTGCAAAAATATATCTACAATGCCATCTACAAGTGGCTTTTCAGGTCCTATAACCAAAAGATTAATTCCGATTTCTTTTGCTTTTTTCGCTAAATCATCATAATCAATAAAATCGATTATGAAATTATTATCAGCAAACACTCCTGTGTCACAGTAATAAAGCGCATTAAGCTTTTTAGATTTTAAAATTTTGGAACAAATCGCATGTTCTCTTGCGCCACTACCGTAAACTAAAACTTTCACTGCAAAAGTCTTTCTATAACACTAGGATAGAGCTTGTGCTCTAGTGCGTGGATTTTTTCTCTAAATGTTTTTAAATCAAGAGGAATTTCTACTTTTTCTTGCACAATAATTTCCCCATCATCCACACTTTCATTAACATGATGAATTGTAATGCCAGAGTATTTATCAGTGCTGAAAAATGCCTGTTCTATTGCATTTTTACCTTTGAATTTTGGCAACAAAGACGGATGAATATTCACAAATTTCCCGCATTTTAAAACCTCTTTAGGCAAAATCCTCATATAGCCAGCCATAGCAACTAGATGATATTTATCCTTATTTTTTTCAAAAAAATCTATAGTTTTTTCAAACTCAACAAGGTGAGCTTTCACATCATATTGCCTGGCAAGTTCTAATACTCTTGCTTCTTTGTTATCGCACAATAGTTCTATTTCTACGTTTAAATCTTTAAAATGTTTTACTATTGCTTCAAAATTCGACCCATAATTAGATGCCATCACTAAAAGACGCCACATTTCACTTCCCCCAATAAGACAGGGTCATAATAGACACATAAATCTAGTACTCTTTTGAGATTTTCTTTTGACACAACAACACAAAAGCCAATCCCCATATTAAAAGTACGAAATGCTTCTTTATCACCCACGATTTCTGCTAACTGTTTAAATAAAATATTTCGATTAATTGCGCTTAAATCGAAATTCACATCATATTTTTTAGGAATTGCCCTTAGGACATTTTCCTTAATTCCACCACCTGTAATATTAGCACAGGATTTGATTAACTTTTCAGCGTTCAACTTTTGAACAATATCAAAATAAATTCTTGATGGTGCAAGCGCTTTTTTCATCAATTCATCTGCAATTTTGCCGTCTTTGTGCAATTTTCTTATTAAAGAAAAGCCATTGGCATGCGCCCCGCTTGATTTAAGCCCCACTATTACATCGTTATTTTCTACATTATTTTTATCTATATAATCTTCTTTTTTAACAGCACCAACTAAAAAACCAGTGATATCTATTGAGTTTTTCGGCACAATACCACGCAGTTCTGAGGTTTCTCCGCCAATTAATTTTGTATTATATCTATCTAAAATGTTGACTAAATCTCTCATAATATTTGTCAAAAGATTCATATTTATTGAACCTGTTGAAATATAATCCAAGAAAAACATAGGCTTAGCGCCAGTTGTAATTAAATCATTAATATTCATCGCAAATAAGTCATTTGCAATTGTTTTTGTGTCATTTCTTTCTAAAAGTGGTAAAATCTTTGTCCCAATGCCATCTGTTGTAGACACAAGATAGTAATCATTAAAAATTTCATGCTCAAATATCGCTGCAAATTCGCCGATTTGATCAGACTTTGAAAAACTTTTAATTATACTGCTAAATTCATTCGCCTTTTTAACATCGACTCCAGAATTTAAATATGTGTAATCCACTTATTCTTCCTTTTTGAAGCAATCTTTGCACCAGACATTTTCTTTAAACACGTTATCTAAAGAGCTTTGAGGCAAAAATTTCACACTATCTGCTCCAATTATTTTTGCAATATTTTGACAGTTATTATTATAACTCAAAAGTTGATTTTTTTCAGGTATATCTACTCCAAAAAAGCAAGTGTCCACAATCTCGCTTGAGGCAAGGCGCAAATGAATTTCCCTTGCTCCGGCTTCTTTAATTATCTTAACAATTAAAGAAGAAGTAGTACCCCTTACTAAAGAATCATCAACTAAGACTACGCTTTTACCCTCAATAAGTGGTTTTATTGCCATAAATTTATTTGAAACATTATTTTCTCTTAAATCTTGAGAACTTTGAATAAAAGAACGTTCTAAAAAATTATTCCTAATTAATGCCAAGTGAAAAGGAATTTTAGAATAATGAGAATACCCTAAAGCGCACGCTAATCCGCTATCTAGCACAGGCACCACCATATCAGCGCAGAAGTCTTGTTCTTCATTTTGAGCGATTAATTTTCCCAATTCTACCCTTGTTTGATAAACATTTTTAGAGAAAATATTTGAAGCAGGATTTGCAAAATAAATTTGCTCAAAAACGCATTGTTTTATGGTGTCACTTTTTGCAAATTGTTTTATATTGTACCCATCTTTTGTAATTTCAACCCCACAACCTGCTTGAATTTCAACAAGTTTTTCAACTTTTAAATTATGAAAAGCAACATCTTCAGAAGCTACAAAAGTGCCAGATTTTGTTTTTGCAAGCATTAAAGGGCGATAGCCAAAAGGGTCACGATAGGCAAGAATTCTATCTTTTAGCTGAATTATTATGCAATATGCGCCTTTTGAAAAAGTAGCATTTAAAACTTTTGCAATTTCATCAAATGTCCAGCTATTTGGCTCTTTTTTCAAATTAAGCACAAGTGTCTTTAAAATAACCTCTGAATCAGAAGAAGACATAAACACCTCGCCTGATTTTTCAAAATTTTCTCTTACCTCTTTTGCCTCGCAAACATTCCCGTTATGCACAAGAGAAACATCTTGAGTCATATAATTTGTTTTTAGAGGTTGAAGATTTTCTTTTGAATTTGAACCAAAAGTTGAATAACGATTGTGCGCTATTCCGATTTTTCCCTTTATTAAAGAGATTTTATCATCTTGAAGGGCAGTGTTTACAAGCCCCATTTTTTTATATAAAGTTTGACTAGAATTATCATCTTGAACGCAAATACCAGAGCCGTCTTGCCCCCTGTGTTGAAGTTTTATAAGCGCGCATTTTAAAATGGGGGCAATGTCAAAATTACATACGCCACCAAAAATTCCACATTCTTCTTTAAGTTTGTCAAAATTCATTTTAAACCCCGTCATTTAAGGAGTTATAGTATTTTTCTTTTAAAACTTCTAATTCAAAAGAGTAATTGTTAAATTCAATTTTATCACCAACACATTTTCCAAGGTATTTATGACTTATTTTATTTTCTTTTAAATGCTTTTGAATTTTATCCTTATCTTTTGTTGAAACCAAATACCTGCAAGGAATTTCAGCAAAAAGAAGCTTTAATTTTTCATTAT
>CAYJMX010000043.1:6617-8499 GCA_964371485.1 uncultured Gammaproteobacteria bacterium
TACCCAATAATCCACCAGAAGAAAGGTTTAAAGAGGAATTAATCAATTTTTCATCTCTTAAATTAAAAATAATCTCCTTTGTTCTAACCTCTTTATCAAAATCTATTTTTTCTATATCGCAACCTAAATGATTATACAAAACCCTTTGATACAAAGATGATGGGGCAAAGTCGCTTGCGATTTTTTCATCATTAATTAAAAATAAATCTTCATTTTCACTAAATTTTGAAGATAAAAGTTCATCCTCATTTTTGCAATATCCCATCATAGAAAAAGTAGCGCTAGGATAAATTGAACCTGATTTATCCTCATTGTAAAAAGACACATTCCCTGATACAACAGGAATATCAAGTTTTTTTGAAGCAAATGATAGAGCATCTATCGTTTTTGTAAATTGATATTGCACAGCCTCTTTTGTAGGGTTGGCAAAATTTAAACAATTTGTAAGTCCTACAGGTTCTAACCCTGTAGCTACAAGGCTTCTATAGCAATCAAAAAAATTATGCAACGCGCCTTGATAAGGGTTTATATATGCAATTTGAGGCATAGAATTAATTGAAAAACCGATAAAGCAGTCTTTTTCAAAGAGTTTAAGTACGCTTGCCTGCGCCATTTCTTGATTAAAATAGGTTCTTCCTCGAACTTGATAGTCAAATTGCTCATATATTTTATGTTTTGAACAAAATTCAAATGAAGATAAAATAGTGCACAGTGCTTTATCTAGTGGGATATCTATCTCATTATTTTCTTTATTTTGAATTTTATAGTTATAATCATTTTCTATATCAAACAACAGAGGCTCGCAAAGTACATCTAGCGGCATTTTAGATAGGATTTTACCATCTTTTTTAATAATATAATCAGACCCTTTAAATGTTCTACCAAAATGTGAAACATTTATCTCATATTTTTCTGCAATTTTAAAAACATCCTCTAAGCCCTCTTTTTTAAGCGCAAACACCATTCTTTCTTGCGATTCACTTAATAAAATTTGCTCAGCACTCATATCTTTTTTAGCCAAATGCACTTTATCTAAATCAAGCTCTATGGCGCATTTTCCCTTATATGCCATCTCGCTTGTTGAAGACAAAATGCCCGCCGCCCCGCAATCCTGACAAGCAATTACACTATCAAGCTTTAAAATTTCAAGCGTCGCTTCAATTAAAACATTTTTTAAAAACGGATTACCGATTTGAATGTGCAACTTGTTATTCTCATCATTATAATCACAAGAAGCAAAAGTTGAACCATACAGCCCATCAAGCCCCGTGTTTGAACCTAAAATAACGATTTCTAAATCAGGTTCAGCACCTGATAATTTTACATCTTTTAAATCTGCAACTCCAACTGCCATAACATTTACAAGGGGCTTATCTTTATAATTGTTATCAAAAATCACCTCGGTTTGGATGTTTGGAAGCCCAACGCAATTGCCATAATCACTTATGCCCTTTGTGACATTTTGCACAATGTATTTTGTCCTTTTATCCTGTGGATAGGCAAATTTTAACGAATTTAAAAGCGCCACAGGACGAGCATTTAGAGCCAATATATCTCTTATAATTCCGCCTATTCCAGTCGCGGCACCCTGATAAGGTTCAACAGCACAAGGGTGATTGTGAGATTCGACTTTAAAAAACACCCCAAAATCGCCATCGAGATGGGGAATTCTAACACCACCAGAGTTTTCATCAGAAAAAAGTGCGTTTTTTGAGTGTAATTTTTTAAGTTGCAATTTTGAATGTAAATACCCACAATGCTCTGACCAATTGGATTCAAGCATAGCAAGCTCAAGAGCGTTTGGCTCTCTTTTCAATCTTGTTATTATATCTTTTTTTAACTTATCATCCAAAATCTATATCTCTTCTTTAATAATTTCAAA
>CAYJMX010000043.1:8509-9960 GCA_964371485.1 uncultured Gammaproteobacteria bacterium
TACCGTCAAATCCAAAGTGCTTATGAAAATAGGCACGCTCTGGATGTGGCATAAGCCCCATAATTTTATTATTTTTATCATAAATTCCAGCAATATCGTCCATAGAGCCATTGGGATTATTTTTATACTTTAAAAAAGCCATCTTTAAAATTTCATCTTTTTTGTCTTTTTGATAATACAAGCGTCCCTCTTTATGTCCAATTGGAAGTGAAATGCACTCTTTTTTATTGTTTTACATATTTTTCAATTGAAGAAATTAAAGGAGAACATTTTGCCAATCTGCCGGCTGAAACGTAATCACCGTAGGAAAAACCGCCAGATAGTACAATGAGATTATAATCATCAAGATTTGTATGATTATAATCGATAAAATCAACTTCAAACCCAAAATCTTTGAGCGCAAGCTTTGTTTCAATGTGGCAATTGGTACCTAAGAACACTCCAACAGCTGCTTTTAGTTTTTTCATTTTTGCTCCGAAAATTCTAAAATTTCATATTTTTCAACAATTTGATTAACAAGAACTTCATCCAAAATATGTTCTAGTTTTTTTTGAGCTGAATTAAAATCTGTTGAGGTTATGTTAAAAGAATAGAACTTTCCAACAGAAAATGAGGAATTGTCTTCGATTTCAAGCCTTTTAAGGGTTTTATCGATAACTTCACCTTGAATGTCTTTTATATCATCTTTTAGGGTAACAATGACTTTTGCACTAAATTTCAACATTTTAAAATCCTTTTATAAAGATAAATTAGCATAAAAACGTGCTTTGCTCAAAGGTTTGTAATATGATAATTTTATGGAAACAAAAGTTATTCACAAAACAAATTTTCTTGAATTAAAACAGGTTAAATATGCTGAAAACAAGCACTGGACATACGCACACAGGCCAAATATTTCAAATGTTGTTGTGATTTTACCTATTATAAAAAAGCAAAATGAAGAATTTATTTTATTTTTAAAAACAAAGCGTCCGCCACTTTTAGCTGAAAATAAAAGTAATTTTAACCTTGAAATCCCAGCGGGGCTTGTGGGGGATATTATAGAAAATGAAGACATTAAAGACGCCATTAAAAGAGAGCTTGAAGAGGAATCTGGATATAGCGCTCACACTATAGATATAGTATCAAAAAATATTTCAAGCACAGCGGGGCTTACAAGTGAAACAAGCGTACTTGCAATAGCATATATAGATGGTGAGATTAAACATAAAAAGCCAACAGACAACGACAGCGGGGTTATTGTGGATAGTATTTTAGTTAAAAAAGAAGAAGTAAGAAATTTTATAGAAAATTTTGAATCACAAGGTAACACAATTGGCGCACAGACACTGAGTGCTTTATTTTATTATTTTGTGAGATAATTATTAAAAAAAGGGAAATAAATGAAACTAGATGTAATAAAAAAGGACAAATCATTTCAGGATTAATCCAAAAAGCAGATGAGGGAGAAT
>CAYJMX010000044.1:0-9938 GCA_964371485.1 uncultured Gammaproteobacteria bacterium
CATTTTTGGCTGCAACGTTTTTTCTGTTATCGGTATTTTTTAAGTTTAAATCCATAACCTTAACACCTTTTATGATTTCATCAATATCAATTCCAACAAGCGCCATAGGTAACAATCCAACAGCAGAGAATACAGAGAATCTTCCTGGGATGTCATCTGGCACATAAAAAGTTTTATATCCTTCTTCATTTGCAATTTGCCTTAGAGCACCTGATTGTTTATCTGTTGTAGTTACAATATTTTTTCTGTAGTCATCCCCTAATGCCTCTTGCATTTTTTCTTTAATGACCATAAATTGTGCCATTGTTCCAATTGTAGAGCCAGATTTTGTGATTACATTTACAAGAGTTTTCTTTAAATCAAGTGTATCTAAAAGTGCTGATGTTTGATCAGGGTCAATGTTGTTTATAAAAAAGATGCGAGGATTATTATCGCGATCTTCTTTAGATAATATATTCCAATAAGGCTTCAATAACGCTTCACAAAATGCCATAGAACCAAGTGTTGATCCACCCATTCCGATAACTACAACGTTATCAAATCTGCCTTCAACCATAGCAGCGTATTCTTTTACATACCAAACTGTTTCTTCGTTGTATCCTGAATTCATCCACTGAAGCCACTGCCCTGGCTTGTCTTTTCTTAAATTCAAGTCTAAAATAATATCGCTTATTTTATTTTCATATTGCGAATAAAGATCTTCAAGATTTAGCCCGTCAAATTCGCCTATTACGTGTGTAGACACGTTATTGCAGTTAAATTTCAGCATTAATACTCCCTAATACAAACATTGATTACTTCTATTTTACATCACATAAGCTACAAGTAAAGTAAATAATATCGCCCTGTTGGCGAATTTTAATTTTTGTTAATGTTTTTTAAATTGCTTATTATGCCAAAGACTAAAATAGAATTTTTATTAGAGCAAATAAATGGAAAAAATTTTTCAAAAGAAATATATGAACAGAATTTTGATAGCTTCTTGTTTGATTATGAGTGCAAGGGTCTACACTGCAATAAAATGGAATCGTATAAAGAAATTTTTCAATATTTACTAGATGCATTTAAAAGCAGCTGTGAGAAAAATGAAAAAGAACTTGAAATCTACAGTGAATTTCTCCACGACATAAAAGCGCCCGTTTTTGCAACAAACCTTGTGTTATCTCAAGATATCGCAAAGGACTCAATTGATGAACTAAGCAAACTGAATCAAGAATTGTTGTTAAATATTCAAGCTTTTTTAGATATTTATTCCAAAGAGTTAAAATTAATTCAATCAAATTTAAAATGCATCAAGTTGCAAGATGTCATAAATGAGTTTGTAAATTTATACAAAAGTTATGCCAAAGCCAAGGGGATAAGGGTGTTTGTTGAAGATTTTTCATTTGAAATTTTTATAAACGAAAAAGATATCAAAAGAATATTGCAAAACATTTTTATTAACGCAGTAAAATACTCTAAAAATAATTCGTATATCAAAATATATTTTCAGAATAACAGGTTGTTTTTTGAAAATAAACTAGATAATGTTGATGCTTCATATGGTTCAAATAAAATTGGATTTTATATTATTGAAAAAACTGCATCAAGCAATAATCTTGAATTTAATTTTGAAATTATAAATGACGTTGCTTACTCGGCACTCAAGTTCCCCAAATCAATATGAGAAGGGGTGATTTTCGCCGATAGCTCTGCTATCACTCTTGAAACTTCAAAGCCTGAAATCATAACCTCTAGTATTAGTTGAGAATTAATTAATACAGTTTCAGAATATTCCATTGTGTCCATATCTAAAATTTCAAACTCAATAAAGTCTGAACCAACGTATTTAATCTTCCCAAATTCGGCATCTGTCGCCCATCTTAAAAAAACCACTGCCTTTTCAAGCGCTTTTAATTTTTGTATCATCCTCATAATTACCATGATAAGATTTTATACATGAAAGTCAAACATATTTTTAAAGACAATTTTATAAATTCTGGCAAAGTTAACATGGAGCTTGACTTAAGGATGCTTAATAAAGCGATTGAAAGTAAGCAGGATTTTTTAACTTTAAGGTTTTACAATTGGGAACCAAGATGCATAAGTCTTGGGCGAAATCAAAAAATGATAGTGTTTGTGATGATTTTGGAATTGATGTTGTAAAAAGGCCAACAGGCGGTAGAGCACTTTTGCATGACAATGAACTAACATATTGTTGTGTGTATCCAGTTTTAAAGGGGCAAAGTGTGAGCGAATCATACAAAGAGATATCAGATGCCATTATTTTGGGATTTAAAAAAGTCGGTATTGAGCTTGATTACTCATCAAATAGAGGTGAGAATGTGCGATATTGCATGAATATATCTTCTGGTGCTGACATAAGTTATCATGGTAAAAAAATCATAGGTTCAGCGCAATTTCGCTCTTGCGGGTATGTTTTACAGCATGGGTCAATATTGTATGATGCCGATTTTGACTTAATTGAAAAAATTTTTAATCAAAAATCTTTAACAACCCTGAAAGAAATCGACCCAAAAATCACCCAAGAACAACTTATTGAGGCACTTTTGCTTGGTTTTAAAGAAAAATTTACTGCATATTGACACTTAATTTTGTTCAAGATATATTATAGTTTGTAAGACAGGTTGGTAGTGTCTAAATGCAATTTTGCTACTACCCCTCAAAAAAGGAGACAACAATGTACGCAATAGTAGAAACTGGCGGAAAGCAATATAAACTTGAAGAAGGAAGATATGTTGATATCGAACTTTTAAATGGTGATGCTGATTCGAAAGTAACTTTTGATAAAATCGTAATGCTAGTAAATGGCAAAAAGTCAAAAGTTGGTCAACCTTATGTAGCAGGTGCTACAGTAGCTGGAACAATTGTTAAACATGACAAAGCTAAAAAAGTTATCGTTTACAAACAACGTCCAAAAAAAGGTTATAGAAAAAAACAAGGCCACAGACAACAATTTACAAGAGTTATGGTAACAAAAATTAACACAAAGGCTGCTAAATCAAAAACAGCTACTGAAGGAGAAGAATAATGGCACATAAGAAAGGTGTAGGTTCATCTAAGAACGGTCGCGATAGCGAAAGTAAGAGACTAGGTGTTAAAAGATACGGCAATGAAAATGTGTTAGCAGGAAACATCCTAGTAAGACAACGTGGAACAAAAATTCACCCTGGCGTAAATGTTGGCCGTGGTGGAGATGACACACTATTCGCATTAATCGATGGTGTAGTTAAATTTGAACCACACAGAAGAGACAGAAAACAAGTAAGCGTTTACGCTAACTAATTGAAAATATTGTCCCAATAGGGATTGATAGATTGAAAATTTAATAACTATGTATGGGGGCGTAGCTCAGCTGGTTAGAGTGCATGCCTGTCACGCATGAGGTCGCGGGTTCGATCCCCGTCGTCCCCGCCATAGTTATATAAAAAAGAGAGTCCAAAAGACTCTCTTTTTTGTTGTTCAAATTTAAAAACGGGGATAGAACCCTTGCAAGTTTGCTTTTTCAAGCCCCAGCGCTTAAAATGCCCGTACGTCCCCGCCATAGTTATATAAAAAAGAGAGTCCAAAAGACTCTCTTTTTTAATATTTACAATAAGCCAAGCCCCTATTGCACAACCCTACCAGTCATTTGCCATTTATCTTTTTTTGGCAAATATTGCATATCCAATATTTCAATTTTAGAATTCTTGTCTATTAAATATTCAAGCTCTGAACTTTGATATCCGTGGTAGTTTAGGCTCTCAAGATACATCCCCTTTGTGCCCTCTGGTAGTTTCAATTCCCACCTTACATCCCCTGTGGCACCTTGTGTGCCACTAGCAACGGTTGTGGATGTGAATTTAGTCCTATCAAGCACAACTTTTTCACTTAACACGATATCACGCAATTGCCTTGCTGCATGCGCTTTTTTTTCTTTGCTTTTAAGTGATTTTATTTCACGCATTTTTAAGCCCAATAAATCCCCATTTTTCAGCTGCACTTTATCAAATGCTCTTGTGTCTTCTGTTCGATATACCGTTGTATCACCTGAAAGTGGGCTTTGTTGCATTGCGTTACGCAGTGCCTCGGATTGTTTTTGATGATTTTCATTTTGTATTTTTTGCTTATTTATTTTTTTATACGCCGTGCCTTTATAATTTTCAACAGATTGGATTAAAAAATCATCTCTTTGATTAATAAAATTATCTGCAGCGTTGTCTAGTATAGCTGATTGCACATCTTCTTTGCCTATTAAACCTCTCATTGTGGAGTAAAATATGACAAATTCATCTAGGTTTTTTTCCCAATATTTACTATATTTTGAATCATTTGCGTTAAATAATTTTGTTAAATTCTCCATCTCTGAATCAGATATCAATGCACCAAGCCTTTGTGACAATAGTTTTGCGTGCTTTTGCGAAAAATTCTTCCCCAAGGTTTCCATATCTTCTTCATTGGCTTTTTTAGAATATATAATTAAATCACCTTGCTTCAATCTTGAATGCTTATGATCGTGGTATAGCTTGTTTGAGTAGCTGTATCCATATTTTTCAGTAATTATATTTTTCTTTTCTTCGTCATAATTTATAAAATGTTCACTAAGATCTTCTTTTTTAAATCCATTTGAAACAAGTAGGTCTTCCATTTTATTTTTTTCTATTTCTGCATTTGCACTAAAAGAAATTGTATCCTTGGCAAGTGGGGTCAAGTTTTTAAAATTTTTATGCACAAAGGGGCTTGTCTTGTGGATATCAGAACTAGCTTTTTGTGACTTATTTATATTAAAGGGATTGATATTAAAAATTTGCATATCTCAATAAAACAACTGATTGCAAATAATTGCCCTCTTGATTGGGGGACTAATGATTATTCGTAATATTTTATCAGCTTACGCACTTTCATAATTTTTGCAATTAAATTAAGCGGAAAAACACTACATATTTGTTCTAATCTTGCGACATGGTTATTATAGTTTACTATGCGCTTTATTAGATGTGAAAGATTTTCCCTTGCAGGTTTGTCAATTGCGCAAAAGCTTTTAAAGGCTTCTTGTGTTTCAAAATCTTCTTTTGAAATTTCAATGGCTGCATATTTTGCAATTTGAAGGGATATTATTTTAAATTTTTCGTCATCTTTTATGTTGAAAAAATCTTGCGAGGCAGTTTCTTCAATGTGTGTAATTTCATTCAACAGGTTTTTATTAGAAATGCCAGAGGACATTACAACGACAAGGTGGTTTGTAAAAATTGGATGGGCAACCTGCAATATGCTTTTTAGTTCAAATAGCGCTGTTTGCACATTTTTCATCCTTCTTCTTATGCCAGCTGCGGCAAGGTAGAAAATTATACCAAAAACTATTGAGGAAATAATGTAAAAATTTAGCTCCATGGGGTATCTTTCTTTTTTATAACACCTAAGTGTCATTTTAAACTTTTTTTAACATAAATGCAAAATTGTAAAGATGGTATTAAAGCCTGTACTTACTTCCTATTGAATCACCTTGGCTGGAATTTTCGTTTGAAGTTTTTATTAGTTCCACAAGTCTTGTTGAAATAGCCTCTAATTTGCTACTATTTTCTTCAAGAATAGTTACTTCATTTAAATTATCAAGCGCAATGTTATTTTGGTCATTCGCTATTCTGTCAATTTGTTTGATTGAGCTTAAAACTTTGTTTGCCATTTGCACTTGTTTTTGGCACTCGTATAATAATTCTTGCATTCTGTTGTCAAACTCGGAGCCCAAATCAAATATATCCTGAAGATCTGCCTGGATAAGTTGTGAAATTTCAATAGTCTTTTTTGCATAATTGGCATTTGTTTCAATAAGTTCCGCTGTCTCATGGGCCGATAGCGAACTTTGTTGCGCAAGCTTTCTTATCTCTCCTGCTACTACTGCAAACCCTCTTCCTGATTCACCTGCTTTTGCAGCCTCAAGTACGGCATTAAGGGATAATATATTGGTTTGAAATGCCATATCATCTATTACTTTTATTACCTTGTGTACCGAATCGCTTGATTCGCCAAGTCGCTCCATAGACTTTACAAGCGTACTAACCGTGTGCATGGCAGATTCTAAGTCATCTTGCGAGTTTATTGATTCCATATAGGCATATTTTGTATTATCACTTGTTGTTGTGATGAGCGAATTTACTTCTTCCATTGAAGAGGATGTGTCTTGAATTACATCTGTGTATTCACTTGAATTTTGTCGAAACAACCTTGATGAGTCACTTAACCCTGAACTTTGAGAAGATATGCTATCAGAAGCGTCTTTAAGGCTTGTTGCAACTTTTTTAAATTGCAATGTAGTCCTTAAGATCACTAGGCTTGAAAGTATCCAAGTGGTAATTGTCATAACGCTAATGGCAATTATATTGCTTACAATACTTGCATGTGCACCGATAAACTTAAAGCTCATTAGAACACAGCTTATTATGATAAGTAAGAATCCTAAATATAGCCTTAATTGAAGCCTTGATCTTTGATGCCCTCTGTCTTCTAATAGAAATTTAGGCGTTTGGCCACCTGTGAGCAGGTCTATTTCATTTCTTTTATCAACGTTTTTTATATGTTGAAGATTGCCTTCTGAATTATCAATAAGTTCGACTAATTCTGCAGTTATATCGCCCAATACTTCTGTTGTCTCTTCAATTGTTGAAGCGCTTTTAAAGTTAATCCCCGTATTTTCGCTTTGAGATTCAAGAATGGCTGCAATTTGCTGTACAGTTTCTTGTATTCTTGTTGTTGCAATTGATTGCTCTTCGTTGGCTGTAACAATTTCCGCTACGAGCCTGTTGGCTTCAGTAATTGAATCCCTCACAAACATTATTTTTCCTTGCGATTCATCCGTTAGAATTCTTGCTTTCTTTGTGATTCCAACGTTCTCCTCAATGAGCGAGGCTGTTTCTTTTGAAGCGATATTGTTTTTTTCTGATAGTTTTCTAACTTCTTGTGCAACAACGGTAAAGCCATCTGAATTGTGTCCAGTTGTGGCGGCTTCTACTGCAGCATTTAGTGATAAAATATTTGTTTGAAATGCTATCGTGTCAATTAATTTTGCGACCTTTTGAATATCATTACTTGAAGCATCAAGTTTTTTCATTGATTCGCGAAGAGCGCTGTAGTGACTGGCGCAAGATTCCGCACTGTGTGTAATTTTTGAAATAAGCTCCATAGATATTTTTGTGGACGCATTCGTCTGAGCCAACATATTGGTTAAATCGGTAGCCATATGACCCGTTTTTGAAAGCAAATCCGCCTGTGTTTTTGTGCCACCATCAAGTTCGCAGCTTGACTTTGTAACATTGTAGGTAGATTCAGATATCTCATCTGTTGCTATTGCAAGGTCTTTAATTATGCTTTTTAAATCTTTTGAAATAGATCGCTCAAGAATAACCCCGACAATAAGTGCCACAGCAAAAGCAATGGCAATTGCAACAATATTATGCACAAGCGAGAAGGTTGGCCCAAAAGAAAAGAAGCTAAGCATAATAATTAGTGTCATAATCAAAAAAGATGCTAAATTGCATTTTATATTTAAACTGTATTTTGAATCCTTATTTTTCATACGCACAAGCCAAGTGTTCCTTATCCTTATTCTACATTATATATAATTTTGCGAAAAATTGCACCATTTTTTTTCTTAAGCTTTTCTTGTCGCTTTGTACAAGGTCATACACTTTTTCAAAAAGAATATCAATCTCTTCTTTTGGGCTTCTATATCTTATATAGTCCCTTTTTTCTCTTTCTATATATTCTAGCGTGGTACAGCCATATCTTTTTTCTTTTGATGTGTCATAGCCATTATCTAAGATATATCTTATAATTGAATAATAATCTGTATCTTCATTTGTGTACACAAGGCTTCTTATTGCACTTGTCATAACATCGTCTTTATCTAAATCGACAACGTGAATGTTTGCTTTTTTAGAGATTAAATATTTAAAAAGTTCATAGTTGCCAGATTCAGCTGATCTCATAAGAGGTGTTGCGCCTCTTTCATCTCTAGAGTTCACATCTGCCCCTTTTTCAACTAAAAATTTTGCAACTTCAAAGTTGCCATTCTCGCAAGCCATAGCAAGGGCGCTCATCCCATCATTGTCTTTTTCATCAATTTTACATCCTCTTTTTAAAAGGATTTCAACAGATTTTTTATCCCCGTATTTCGCCGCCAGTCCTAAATCTGTATATGTATTTGCTTTTGTCCTATGAGATATTTTAGCACCTTTTTCTAAGAGGTAGTTTAAAATTTTTATGTCACCTTTTTTCGATTCTGGTCCAAGGTAATAAATATCAAGTGCCGTCATATCATCGTTTGACTTGGTGTTTATTTTTGCACCATTATCAACAAGGAGTTTAACCAAATCGTATTGTGTAGACACTGCCATCATAAGTGGTGTGGCGCCATTAAACACGTCTTTATAGTAGCCCTCTTTATTAAACTTCAAAGCAACATTTACTTTGGCTCCATTTGCTATTAAAATTTTAGCGATTTCTAAGTTATTCGAGCTTATGGCGCCATATATTGGGGTCATCTCGTAAGTGCCTTTTTCATTTACATTTGCACCTTTTTCAATCAAAAGATTTATTAGCTCTGGGTCATTTTTAATACTTGCAAGGTGTATCGCCCTGTCTCCTTGCGAGTTTGCGGCATTTACATTCGCACCACTTTTAAGAAGAAATTTTGCAGTTTCTAGTTTATATGAATAAATCGCATGCATTAAAGGGGTTGTTTTTCTATATGATTTATTTAAATTTGCCCCATTTTTAACAAGAACCTTTACAATTTCAATGTTTCCAAAGCCAGAAGCTATGTAAAGAGCTGGTTTCCCTTTTTTATCTTCAATGTTTGGATTAGCCCCAAGTTTAAGTAATGCTTCAAGCGATTTTGGAGCATTGTAATATGTGGCACTCAGTACAGTTGACTTGTATTTTTTTGAATCAACATCAAGCCCTTTTTCATTTAAATATAAAATGGCATCAACTGATTCAGGCGATATTGCGTTATGAAGAGCAGTTTTCTCGCCGCCACTTGTTTCAATTGTGGCGTATAAATTTGCACCTTTGTTTAATAGATATTCAAGCATTTCAACTTGATTTCCGTATGCTGCATAGTATAGTGGAGTTTGATTTGACCTATCTTTAGATTCAACACTTACCTTTTTGTCTTCTATAAAATATTTTACAAGTTCAACATTCCCGTGTTTTGCGGCAAAGTGAATAGGCCCAGCGCCATAAGTACTGGTAGTTTTAGTATCTGCGCCATTTGAAATCAGATATTTTGCAATTTCGTTATTATTTGTATCGATGGCGATTAAAATGGGTGAATATCTTGGATACTCTGATTTTAATTTTTGGATAAAATTAATGTCGACCCCATTATCAACAAGAGTTTGGACCATTTTTAAATCATTGTTTATAATTGCCAATCCAAGTGGAGATATACCATCTTCATTGTGTATATTGAATTTTGCGCCACTTGCAACAAGGGATTGCACGTCTTCAAAATCCCTCTTTTTAATGTATGAGAAAATCAAATCGGCATCTTCTTGCTCTTTTGTAGTGCCCTCATTTTCCTCGATTATTTCAACTTCTCGCTCTTGTGGGTGGTGCTTTTTATTTATTTGAATTTTATCAGCATTGTAAAAGATGCCACCAGCAACTATTAAAGATACAATAAGTGCTATTGTTGGCGTTATCGACCTTATTGTTCCAAATTTTGTTTTGAATTTCATCTATCTTCTTTCATATAAGGAATATTTTTTAAGCTTTTTCTTTAGTTTAAACATTCTGTTGAATGACGCTTTATTTTTTGAATTTTCAAGGTTTGAATTCCTTGTTATAACAAGAGTGTTGCCTTTTAAATTTTTTCTTAATTCTAAAATGTCATCACCTTTAATGAAAATCATATCATCTGGTTTGTGAATCCTAACACTTGGTTTAATCGGCATGTTATA
>CAYJMX010000045.1:0-9688 GCA_964371485.1 uncultured Gammaproteobacteria bacterium
CTGAAGATTTTTTACCAAAGTTTTTAATGTTTAATAAATCATGTTCAGATTTCTTAAGTAGTTCAGCCATAGAGTTTATACTTGCTCTTTTTAAGCAGTTATACGCTCTTACTGATAACTCAAGGTCTTCAATTGAAAAAGCAGGAACTACTTCTTGAACTTCTTCAACTTTTTGCTCTTCTTCAACTTTAACTACAACAGGAGTACCTGTGATAGAAGCGATTTGAGTGAAGTGCTCGATTAATAAGCTAGCAGCTTTTGACAATGCTTGATTAACATCAACCGAACCATTAGACCAAATTTCCAAAGTTAGTTTATCATAATCAAGGTTTTCACCTACACGAGCAGGCTCAACTACATAGCTAACACGCTTGATAGGCATAAAAGATGCATCGATTGGAAGCATATCAATAGGCATTCCAGATTTTTGATCTTTTAATACATCATGTGCGATATATCCTTTTGAAACTTCAACAACGATATCAGCGTGGATTGAACCACCGTCTGCTAATGTGCAAATTAGGCAGTCAGGGTTAACAATTTTAACACCAGCTGGAAGTGTGATGTCAGAACCAAGCACAGGGCCAGATTTTGTTACGTCTAATCTTAAGTGTTGAATCTCGTTTGTTTCACATTTAACAACAAGACCTTTAAGGTTTAACATAATATCAATTACGTCTTCAACAACACCAGGGATTGATGTATATTCGTGAGTGATACCTTCGATTCTTACTGAAGTAACAGCAGCACCCTCAAGACTTGATAATAATACACGTCTTAAAGAGTTGCCGATTGTAGCACCATAACCACGCTCTAGCGGCTCAATTACGAATTTACCAAATTGAGAACCATCTGAGCTAGTTGTTGTATTTACATTTTTAATTTTAAGTTCCATATTTTTTTTATCCTCTTTTAATCATTACTTAGAGTAGTATTCAATTACAAGCTGTTCTTTGAATTCAGCGTCCATCTCTTCTCTTTGTGGAAGTCTGTCGAAAACAATTTTTTGAGCTTTTGCATCTACTGTTAACCAAGCAAATGATAGAGCTAAGTCGATTGTTTCTTGAACGTTTTTAACAAAACCTTGGCTCTTAGTTTTAACAGTAATTTCATCACCAGCTTTTAATAAGAAAGATGGGATATCAACTTTTTTACCGTTAACTAAAACGTGACCGTGGTTTACGATTTGTCTTGCTTGTCTTCTTGTGATAGCAAAACCAGCTTTGTAAATTACGTTGTCTAGTCTTGATTCAAGCATTTGTAACATTAATGTACCTGTTACTCCTGTTTTTCTTGTTGCTTTTTCATAATATTTAGCAAATTGTTTTTCAGATACCATATATGTTAAACGAATTTTTTGTTTTTCTTTTAACTGTAGCGCGTAATCAGATGCTTTTTTTCTAGCAGCGCCATGTTGACCTGAAGCAACCTGCCTCATTGATGATGTTAATTTACGGTTGGACAAATCCTTAACACCATAGTTTCTAAATAATTTATTTGTAGGTCCTGTATATCTAGCCAATTTTAGCTCCTTTTTATTTCTTTAATTACACTCTACGTTTTTTCGGAGGACGGCATCCGTTATGAGGGATTGGTGTCACATCCTTGATTAAAGTAATTTCAAGACCAGCAGCTTGAATTGCTCTGATTGCAGTTTCTCTACCTGAACCTGGTCCTTTTATAAACACTTCAACTTTTCTCATTCCTTGGTCAACTGATTTTTTAGCAACTAATTCTGCTGCAGACTGAGCCGCGAATGGAGTACCTTTTCTGGCACCCTTGAATCCACAACCACCAGCTGAGGCCCAAGCAATAGCATTACCTTGAGTGTCTGTCGAAGTTACAATTGTATTGTTGAATGTTGATTGAATATGCACAACACCCTGTAATACATTTTTTCTTTCTTTCTTTTTAGTTTTTGTAGGTTTAGCCATTATTAATATTTCCTTTTATTATTCTTTAATTAAAATTTACTACTTCTTCTTGTTAGCAATTGGTCCAGACTTTTTACCACGTCTAGTTCTTGCGTTTGTTTTTGTACGCTGACCACGAACTGGTAATTTTCTTCTGTGTCTTTGACCTCTGTATGCATTAATTTCAGATAGTCTTTTGATGTTAAGAGTTTCTTCTCTTTTTAAGTCACCTTCAATTGTATAAGTTGAAAGTTCGTTTCTTAACTTTTTGATATCATCGTCAGTTAAGTCGTCTGTTCTTAAGCTATGAGATATGCCACAAGCGTCAAGAATTTTAACACTTCTAGTTGGGCCTACTCCATATATATAGGTTAATGCTATAACCATTCTTTTGTTACGAGGTAAATCTACCCCAGCCAATCTTGCCATTTATATCTCCTTTTGATTATCCTTGTCTTTGTTTGTGTTTTGGATTTTCGCAAACCACGCTGATTCTTCCGCGTCTTTTGATAACTTTGCATTTATCACATATTGGTTTTACTGATGCTCTTACTTTCATAGTTTATTCCTTATTTTGTTATTTCAACCTGTATGTTATTCTGCCTCTAGTTAGGTCGTATGGTGTCATTTCAACCTTTACCGCATCCCCTGGCAGAATTCTTATGAAGTTTTTTCTAATTCTTCCTGAAATGTGAGCTAATATCTCATGCCCGTTCTCAAGTTCAACTCTAAACATAGCGTTTGGTAGTGATTCAAGAATTGTTCCTTCAAATTCTATTACGTCTTTTGACATTATTTTCCTTTGTTTTTTCTGTCTTTATATAAATCATACATGCTGATTTTTTCAACGCAAGCGTTTATAAGGGTTTTTTTGCATTTTTTTGCCATTTTTACAAATTTGTTTTTTTAAACTTATGTATTTTTTTAAATTATATTACCAGAAATAAATCAAGATATATTTGCATTTGATAGACTAAATATAAAGCAATGTAAATATTTTAATAAATCATATAAATACAAAAACATATTCATATTAACAATTTGACCTTAATGAAAAAATAATATATATTAAACACACTATGAAAAAAATATTTGAAAAAGTTATTGGTATCTTTAAAAAACCAGAAAAAAAGCGTGACTTTAAAACACATGTTAAAGACTTCTTGGAGCTAACAAGAGCATACAGTTTGCCAACATCATTAGCCCCTTGGCTTTTGGCGTTGTGTATCGCTATTACTAGCTGCACTGTTTATTGTCCAAGAATAAATCCTCTTTTTTATGTTTTATCATTCATTGCAGTAGTTTGCATTCACCTTGGGGTTAACTTGCTTGATGATTACCTTGACGTTAAATCTCAACTTAAAAAAGGTGTAAAATTAAACAAGGTTCACTTTGGACAAATAAAAAATAAAGCTAGACTTATAATAGATGGCACATACTCACTTGATTCTGTTGTTGCAATATTTAGTTCACTATTTGCTATAGCGTTATTTATAGGTATGTTCTTTAGTGCAAACTTTGGCCCAACAGTTATATTAATAGCGCTTATTGCTTTAGCTCTATGCCTATTTTATCCAATCAGCACAAAATATTATCTTGGAGAAGTAAGCACAGCTATCATCTTTGGCCCACTTTTAATGAGTGGTGTTATGCTAACAACAAGAGGGGTTATCGCAGATTATTTATTATTGCTTTCAATTCCAATTGGTGTATTCACTGCAATTCTGCTTCATACGCATTCAATTATGGATTATGAGTATGACATTAAACACGGCAAAAAAACGCTTGCGACTCTTTTTAAGTCGAAAAATGACGCACTAGTGATGCTTTCATTCTTGTTAATTCTAGGTTATGGCCTGATTGGATTATACGTATATTTTGGCATTTTAAGTGTTAATGTTTTATATGCATTTTTAAGCTTGCCTTTGGCGATTAAATTACTATTATCATTAAAAGAATACGTTGATATTAAAAACGTAGATTTTAAAACAAACCTGCTTTATGGGCCTATGGAAAATTTTAAAAAACACATTAAAGATGGAAACGCATTTTTTATGTATAGGTTTTATTTAGCTAGAAACCTTCAACTGGCCGTTTGCGCCATCCTTTGTATTATTTGTTTTATAAAATAATTACGCACAATATTTTGTTTATAATATAATCATGCTATGAAAAAAATTGAACACATAAGAAATTTTAGCATCATAGCACACATTGACCACGGCAAATCGACACTGGCGGATAGATTGCTTGAAAAAACAGGCACAATATCAGCACGCGATATGCAAAATCAATTGCTTGACACCATGGACATTGAGCGCGAGCGTGGAATTACAATTAAATTAAACGCAGCCAAAATGAACTATAAGGCCAATGACGGGAAAGATTATATTTTAAATCTAATTGACACTCCTGGTCACGTAGATTTTTCTTATGAAGTATCTCGCTCTCTTGCAGCTTGCGAGGGCGCCCTACTTATTGTAGATGCTACTCAAGGGGTTGAAGCACAGACGCTTGCAAACGTTTATCTTGCAATGGAGCAGAACCTTGAAATCATCCCAATAATTAATAAAATAGACCTTCCATCAGCAGATGTTGAAAGAGTGCGCCAAGAAATTGAAGATGTGCTTGGAATTGATGCGTCAATGGCAATTCCAGTTAGTGCTAAAGAGGGCACAGGGATTGAAGAAGTTCTAGAGGCTGTTGTAAAACATGTGCCGCCTCCAGAGGACACAAGTGAAAAACCTTTAAGGGCGCTAGTTTTTGATAGCGCTTACGATCAATACCTTGGAACTGTTTGCTTCTTTAAAGTTGTTGATGGCTCACTTAAATTGGGCGATAAAATTCGCTTTATGGCGACAGGCAGAGAGTTTGAAGTTGTTGAACTTGGATTTTTAAACCCAAGTAGAGTTCAAGTAAATGAGTTGAAAACGGGCGAAGTTGGATATTTCGCAGGTTCAATCAAAGAAATAACAAGGTTTGTGGGCGACACAATCACACACGCCAATAATCGCGCACAGGAGCCACTTGAAGGATACAAAGAAGCAAAACCAATGGTTTTCTCTGGAATGTATCCAGTTGATAATGATCAATATCACGACTTAAAAGAGGCGCTTGAAAAATTAAAATTAAACGATAGTTCAATAACTTTTGAGCCAGAAACATCTTCTGCTCTTGGTTTTGGCTTTAGATGCGGATTCTTAGGGATGCTCCATATGGAGATCGCTCAAGAAAGACTAGAGCGAGAATATGACCTATCACTTATCACAACGGCACCTTCTGTAATTTATAAAGTTTATAAAACAGATGGCACAATGCTTGAAATTGATAACCCAGCCAACCTTCCAGGGGCGCAGTATAGAGAGTACATTGAAGAGCCATATGTAAAGGTCAACCTATTTACACCTAATGATTATGTTGGAACCCTTATGGACTTGTGCCAAGGCAAACGTGGCGATTTTATAAATATGCATTATATCGATAAAGTAAGGGTAAATCTTGAATATCATATTCCGCTGTCTGAAGTTATTACAGACTTTTATGATCAATTAAAATCACGCTCAAAGGGGTATGCGAGTTTAGACTATGATTTTCATTCATACAAGCGCTCAGAGCTTGTTAAAATGGATGTTCTTTTAGGCGGCGACATTGTAGATGCCTTATCTGTAATTTGTCACAAAGACAGTGCTTATGGAATTGGTCAAAGACTTACGACAAAATTAAAAGAAATTATTCCAAGGCAGATGTTTGAAGTTGCAATTCAAGCAGCAATAGGCGGAAGAATTATAGCTAGAACTACAATTAAAGCTATGAGAAAGAACGTATTAGACAAGTGCTATGGTGGGGACATTTCGCGTAAAAGAAAGCTACTTGAAAAACAGAAAAAAGGTAAAAAACGTATGAAATCTGTTGGTAAAGTGGAAATCCCACAAGAAGCGTTTATGGCCGTTTTAAGCCTAAATGAAGAATAAGGACTACTTTATTACTTTTGGGTTAATTGCAAGCCATTTGTAGGTTTCACTTTGTTCAACTTCTGGCCTTTCAAGAATAAAGACACCGCCGTATTTTCCGCGCTGTACAAAAACATACCCTTCTTGAGAAAGGACATTAATAGCCCTTCTGATGGTGTTTGTACTGACATTATACAACCTTGAAAGCTCTGTTACAGGAGGCAATTTCTCAACATTTTCATCTTGATTTATTATGTGTTTTTTTAAGAGCTCAACAACATTTTCCCAAGCATAAGAAAAATCCTCATTTCGATATGCAAGTTTTTTATTTTCAGAAAAGACTTTTTTATCAACATTTTTGTCTTTAACATTAAAATCGGGATGATTTAAAAATATAGTTCCATATCTACCCAGTCGTGATAGTATTATCTTTTCTTTATTTAAAATCTTTGTGGCTTGATTAATTGTCCTAACGCTTACATTAAACAAGCACGCTAAATCCTTATTGGAGGGAATATTTTGTCCGATTTCAAAATTGTCAGCTATATATTTTTTTAAATCCAGCACCATTTTATGTGCAAGATTTTTAGAACTCACAAACTCTGTTTTTTGAATATCTTTTTGTTTAATTTTAAAAGGCTTTTGATATACCCAAATGTGCTTATTTTTACTATGGACAACAACTTTTAAGTAACCTTCTCGTGTAAGTTCATCTAGCGCTAGTCGCACAGTGTTTTCTGAAGTTGTAATGATTGATGCGATTCTTTTTACACTAGACAGGTTTTCGCCCAACTGAAAATTATTAGCCAGCATATGTTTGATTATTTGCTCTTTAGCGCTTTGTTTTTTAGAAAACATTTTTATGAATTTAAAATCTTTATCCTTTGGGTTTTTTACAAAAGTACCAACAGACTGCTTGGATTCAAAATATCCCATATCCTGAGCTTTTCTTAATGCATTTTGAAGCGTACCGAGACTAGTTCCAAGGTATGAAGAAAAAATTTCTTTTGTAGGTAAAAAATCACCATAGTTAAATTCTTCTTTTTTAATAGAATAATCTACCCAAGAAATTAGCCAGCTCAAAAGAGTTTCTTCTTTTGTAGAATTTGAAGAAAGGAAATCAGGCTTTTTATATGTAAGTTTGTGCAATTCAATTTTATTCATAGTTTGTTTTTCTAATTATACAACATTTTAAAAAAAACGCTAATGTATAAATTTGACACTTTGTGAATAAAATTATATATTAGAATTCAATTCAAAAGGAGAGTAGAAAATGACAAAAGATTTAAAAGGAACGCAAACGGAAAAGAATTTGCTTGAAGCATTTATGGGTGAATCAGGTGCCAGAAACAAATATACTTACTTCGCTTCAAAAGCTAAAAATGATGGCTACGTGCAAATTTCAAAAGTTTTTGAACAAACTGCAAACAACGAAAAAGAGCACGCAAAAATTTGGTTTAAATTGCTTCACGGTGGCGCAGTTCCATCAACAATTGAAAACCTAAAAGCAGCAGCAGGTGGCGAAAATTACGAGTGGACAATAATGTATGCTAACTTTGCAAAAACTGCAAAAGAAGAAGGCTTTGATGATATTGCAAAACTTTTTGAAGAAGTGGCAAAAATTGAAAAACACCACGAAGAACGCTATTCAAAACTGTTAAAAAATATTGAACAAAACAATGTTTTCAACAAGCAAAAAGACGTTGAGTGGGAATGTGCGAATTGTGGATATCGTCAAACATCAAAAGATGCGATCGACCTTTGTCCTGTGTGTTCACATCCAAAATCATACTTCTTTACAGTTGAAGAAAAATACGATTAAAAAAAGGGGCTCGTCGCCCCTTTCTTGTTAAAAAGACAAAAAATATTTATCTATTTATATTATTCCCATGCTTTTATATTTTTTAACACTGCCCAATGTGCTATTTTATGGTATTATGTTTAAAAACGGAGCATATGGTGAAAAACAAATTAACAACAGCAATATTTGATCTAGACGGAACACTTATAGATTCAAGATTAGGAATATCAAACGGCGTAAAAAGTGCGGTAGAAAAAGCAGGACTTACTATGCCAGAAGGCGCTAATGTAAGAATTGGCCCGCCTTTAAGAGAAATTATATTAGAATTTTTCCCTCACCTTGAAGAAGAAAAAATCTTTGAAATCATAAAATACATGAGAGAAGACTATCACATCTATGATTTGCCTGTTTCAACCCCATATCCGTACGCTATAGAATTATTAACGGAATTAAAAAACCGCGGAATTAAGACATTTATTGCAACTTATAAGCCAAAAATTTTATCTGAACAAATCCTAAAACTGCATTTTGACGGGCTTTATGAAGACATTATAACGCCTACTGAGCTTCCAAGCTTTGTAGATATCACGTGCAACAACTGTTCTAAAACTGACATTGTAAGATTTTTGCTCGCTAAGCACGGTTTAAAGCGCGAAAATACAATTATGGTGGGAGATAGCGCATCTGACATCGAGGCGGGGAATATGAACTCACTTGTCACACTTGCTGCGTTATTTGGGTTTGGCACAGGGCTTGATTTTGCAGACTACAAGGCAAGTACCTCAAAAGAGATGCACGATTTAATCCTTGAACTAAGTGAACAAGACAAGTTTGTTAAAACCATTTAATTACACATTTTGCAATTCGGGTTTTTATCAACTGCAATCTTTTTAAAATCGCACTTAATGCCATCATAAAAAAGAATGGTATTTTTAAGAACATCGTCTTTATTGGCGATTATTTTAAACACTTCCATAGCTTGAATTGAACCAATGATCGAAACAACAGGTGATATTATACCCTTTTTTTGCTTTACATCAATGTTTTCACTTAAAAAACACTGATAACAAGAAGATTGATTATCTACCACCATCACTTGTCCAAAATATTCCTGCACGCCACCGTGTACAAGTGTTTTATTCAACCTTAAACACGCCTTTAACAATTCAAATTTTGAACTATAACTATCAAAACAATCAACAATTATGTCATACTTGCTTATTATTTCATCACAATTTGAACCCGCAAATTTAATATCAAATAGGTCAACTTGCAGGGAAGAATTAAAATTAAGCAAATATTCTTTAGCGCTTTGAGTTTTTAATTTGGAAATATTTTTTTCACTATGGATAAATTGCCTATTTAGATTGTGAATTTCAACAACATCAAAGTCCATAATTCCTATATTTATCACACCAAGGCCAGCTAAATTTACAAGCACACTTGAACCAAGGCCACCTGCCCCACAAACTAAAACTTTTGTGTCCGCTATTTTCTTTTGCAATTTTTCATCAAAAGAACCTATCAATAAATTTCTTTTATACCTTTGCATAAAAATAATTATCGACTAAGTTGGAAAAAAAATCTATAATAAAAATATGCAAGAAAAAGAAATTTTAAAAATTTTAAAAGATAAAAATATCAATGAAGAGCTTTTTAAACAGGCAAATGAGCTCAGGCACAAGGAACTAGGGAACACAGTACACCTTCGAGCATTAATTGAATTTTCAAACTTTTGTAATAAAAATTGCATTTATTGTGGAATAAATTGCAAAAATAAAGCAGCACAAAGATACAGACTTGAAGAAGATGAAATTATAAACACGGCAAAAAAAGGTATAGAACTTGGCTTTAAAACGGTTGTCCTACAAAGTGGAGAAGATTTATATTTTAATGAGAAAAAAATGTGCTCCATAATTGAGAAAATAAAAGACCTAGATGTGGCGATAACACTAGGTGTGGGAGAAAAAACAAAACAAGAATATAAAGCGTATAAAAATGCTGGCGCTGATAGATTTTTATTG
>CAYJMX010000046.1:0-9261 GCA_964371485.1 uncultured Gammaproteobacteria bacterium
AATCATGACAGAGGAAACGTTGTTGAAAATATCTCTGCTATACCATATGAAAAAGCGCCATCAATAGTAAATCATGAGACCCTTGGCCGTAATTTACAACTTATGGCATAAAACAAATTTAAATAAAAAATCCTCTTTTTAAAAAGAGGATTTTTTTTAACTCTTAACCAAATGTTTTAAATGATGACTCCGTATTTTCTTTGACTATTTTTGCAACAGCATCGATTTCTGTTTGTAATGCCGTGTGCTCTGTTTCTAATTGTTTTAATCTTAATTCAAGCATTTTATCTTTATTTTGGAAACTTTCATTTAACTTATCGTACTCTGCTTGTGCTGCAGCGTCATCAGTTATATCATAAGTTTCTAAAATATGAGTAGCCGAATCTGTATAATCTACTTTATTCCAAGTAGCAACCATGTTTCCATTTTCATCGCCATCGCCTTTAAATTGCTTAAGCTCAATAAAGTACACTCCATCAGTGATAGCTTTTTGTAGATGATATGGATCACTTAATTCTTCATCAACAATATAATCATTAAAAGTTAAACCCTCAGGCGACAATCCTGTTTCAGGGTCAAATAATGGCAACTCTGGAACAACCACTTTACCAAGTTGAGAAGTCAGTCTTCCACCTAAGCCTGGGTTGGCTTCATCGTACTCTGATCTTGTTATGTCATCAAACGTAAGTCTAGTGTTGTAATTATACATATCGCTATCTGCTGCTGTATTAGGATTAAACAACAGAGTTTTGTTGTTCATCTTGTCGTTATACTCCATTGTATAATTCTCAGTATTCATAGCTAATACTAACCTCTCATGAGTAATTCTTTGAGCTTGATACTCGTTGTTACTCTTTTGAGCTGTTAATAATAAAAACCTTGATTGACTTGCTGACATACCCATAGGCAGGTCACTCCTTTTCTTTATTGTCCTTGTATTAATGTTTTCGGCACCAAAGTCCATGTCCTTTAATGGTTTTAGGCAATTTTGTAGTTTTTGATACATTTCGTTACATTTTAAAAATATTAATAAAAAATAAATTTAAATAGACAACTTGGTTTGATAATTTATAATATTAATTAAGCGAGAAATTAGGAGGTTATCTATTAAATGTTTATAGATGAACAAGAAAATATAGAAGTTGAAACAACAAACAATCCATTTGGTGAAACTGAAGAAATTGTAGAGCAAACACAAGATACACCAACAGAAGAAACAAAAGTAGAGCAAGAAGAAGTTAGCGAAACTGACAAATTAAAAGCAGAATTAGAAGACTTGAATAATAAATATTTAAGAATGGCTGCTGATTTTGATAATTACAGAAAACGCCAAGCGCAAGAGCGTGAAAACCTTTTAAAATATGGTGCTCAAGATACTATGGAAAAACTTCTTATAGTCTTAGACACAATCGAGCGCGCTCGTGAGTCTTTAAAAGATGTTGAAGATGTTGAAAATGTTAAAAATAGCTATGAAATGGCATTTAAACAACTTTTTGATGTCTTAAACAAAGCGGGATTAGAGAAAATCACTGCTGTTGGTGAGATATTTGACCCAAATCTTCATGAGGCAATTTTACAAACTCCGACAAACGAGCACCCTGATAATACAATTATTATTGAACTACAAAGTGGCTATAAACTACTTGATAGAGTATTAAGGGCGGCACTTGTTAATGTGGCTGTAAGTGAGGGCTAAAATGGATTTTTATGAAGTTTTAGGGGTGACAAAAACAGCAAGCAAGGATGAAATTAAAAAAGCATTCAGGGGCCTTGCCAGAAAATATCACCCAGATGTAAACAAAGAAGAGGGCGCTGAAGCTAAATTTAAAGAAATTGGTATGGCTTATGAAACATTAATGGATGATTCAAAGCGCGAATTGTATGATAGATACGGTGAAGACGGATTAAAGAATGCTGGTTATAGCACAAATTCTTATGACTTTGATTTTGGCGATCTAGGTGATATTTTCTCATCATTTTTTGGTGGCTCTATGGGCGGTTTTTCTGGTCGCTCAAATCCAAACGCGCCACAACGTGGGGCAGATTTAAGATTAGATATAAAATTAGACTTTCTTGAAGCTTGTTTTGGGATAGAAAGAGAAATTAAATTTGAACACCTTGAATCTTGCGAAACTTGTGCTGGATCAGGTACTGATAAAGACGCCAAAGAAACTGTTTGCTCAACCTGTAATGGACAAGGAAGAGTACAGCAAAGCACAAGAACAATATTAGGTTCATTTACATCAGTAACGGCTTGTCCAACATGTCATGGTAGCGGGAAAAACCCAAAATCATATTGCAAAAAGTGCCAAGGAAAAGGCGCTATTGAAAAAGAAAAATCCCTTAAGATAAAAATTCCTCAAGGGGTTGATTCTGGTTCTAAAATTAGGCTTGCAAACGAAGGTGACGCTGGTAAAAATGGCGGCAGAGCGGGCGACTTATACGTTGTATTACACGTGGGTGAGTCTAAAGAATTTAAAAGACAAAATTATGATATTCATACAAACCTTGAAGTTTCAGTTCCTCAAGCAGTTTTAGGGGACACAATTTCAATTAATACAATCCACGGTGAAAAGCAAATTAATATCCCACAAGGTGTGCAATCTGGTGAGATGATTGTCCTAAAAGAGCTAGGGGTGCCTTATCTTGGGTCTTCTACTCAAATAGGCGCGCATTGTGTTACAATATTAATTAAGACACCAAAAAAATTAAGCGACAAAGAGCAAAAGCTGTATAGAGAGCTTTTTGAGATTGCTAAATCTAAAAAAGAAGATAGCTTTATTGATAAAATGAAAGCTACTCTTAAAAAATAGGAGAGATTATGAAATTTTTAAATAGAAAAATTAAAATTCTAGCACTTTTACTAGCTTTATTTTTCTGTTGCACAAACGCTCAGGCTTCTGATTTGCCAATTGATTTAAGCGAATATATTCAAAAAGAATTACCTAAATCAAATAAAAGATTTGATGCGGTAATTGTTATTTCTGATGATGTTATGTACGCCCCAATTTATCCAACACAAACAAAAGTTGTGGATAAAATTGAAGTTGAATACACTTATCCAAAAGGCAAAACTCTTTCACAATTGCCTGAAATAATTACCTTTAACAATAACTTTGCACTTTTAAAAATCTTTAAAGATTCAAAGGGCGAGTACACTCTTACAAATTATGAAGAATTTCCAATGAAGATAAAATTGGGTCTTTTGCCTCAAGATATGCTTGTACCAGTGGGCTTAAAGGTGAATGATAGTTTAAAATTAATATTAGGCGACTTACTTATTCCATCAAAAGGTGAAGGTAATTTAGTATATCTTCATGATGATGATAAGTACAACCCTTCAAAGAGCCTTTTAAGTAACGAATTCATCCCTCTTGCGGATTTAAATAATAAAAAAACATACCTTACAACTTTTGATTCAAAGTTTATGTATGTGTATAACAACAAGTCAAAAGCGCCAGTGTATGAGCTTAAATTGAGTTCATTACCCTCTAAAATTATTGCTTCAAACGCCTCTAAGCTTGCTTTAATTTTATACTTTTCAAACAAGACTGTTGAAGTTGTAGATTTAAAAGATGAAAGAATATTATCAACAATAACACTTGATGGCGACTCTAAAGACGTTGATTTAGACAAAAATACAAATATCGCATATGTTTCATCACAAAATGCTAATACGATTTATTGTATTGATTTAAATTCAGCAAAAATGGAGCGCGCGATAAGACTTGAACAAGCCCCTTCAAGCATTTCGGTTTCAAACGATGGTAACTCAATTGCTTTTATAGATGGGTTATCAGGAGATTTATACAACCTTAATTTACAAGGTGAAATTCAAGTAAATCCAATTGGAAAAACAAAAAATATCACAAAAATCTTTTGCGATGATAAAAACATTTGGGCAATTTCAAGAACAGAAAATAAGCTTTACACCTTTGATAAAGCAACCTCAAGTATAGTAGCTGAACACAAGCTTAAACAAAAGCCGACCGATGCTGTTATGAAAAATGGAAAAATTTATATTCTATGCTCTAAAGATAACTATTTAGATGTTTTTGATACAAAAGAGCAAAAAGTTATATATTCTAAGCAATTAGAAAAAAATGGTTTTTACACAAAAATCACACTTATACCAAATCAAACAACAGCACTTATTACAGGCCTTAGTGCCAAAAGTTTCCTTGTTTTTGATTTAAATAATTTAAAAATAGTTAAAAGACAAAGTTCACAAATTGATGTTTCAAATGTTGTGATTATGGATGAAGTTAAGGTGCAAGATTTATAATGTCCGCTTTTGATTCATTTGACAAAACAACACAAGAAACCCTAGTTGAACTAGAAAAAACTCAAAAAGAATTTTGGAATATTGATAGAGAAACTGCTGATTTTTTGTTCGATTTAATTGTTAAATCAAATTCAAAAAATATTCTTGAAATAGGCACATCAAATGGCTATAGTGCCATATGGCTATCAAATGCGCTTAAAAAAACAGGCGGGGCGCTTACTACAATAGAATTTTGGGATAAAAGACAAACTGTAGCGAAAAAAAACATTGAAAAATGCAGCCTAAAAGACAGGGTCGAATTTCGCCTTGGTTCAGCAAGCGTTGTACTAGATAACATAGAACAAGAATTTAAAGAAGGCAAAAGAGAACTTTTCGATTTCATTTTTATTGATGCCAACAAATCAGAATATGTTGAATATTTTAAAAAAGTTCATCCATTATTAAAAGATGGCGGAATTATAGCAGCAGATAACACTCTATCACATGCCAAAAAATGTGAACCTTACATTCAAGCACTTGAAGAACATCCAGATTATACAAGTAAAATGTATAATTTTGAGGCGGGCTTATTTTTATCCAATAAAAAAACGAAAAGAGTATAAACCCTTTTCGTTCAATTTTTTGTTGTTATTGCCTCATCCATTGTTATTTTAATTATTTTTATTAGATACGTGCCGCTTCACTTAGATTTGAAGATGTCACTTGACCAATAACGCCATCTAACATATCTGCTGTCATAAAGAAGTTAGCTAACTCATTCGCATCTAATGTTCCACTGTTATCAACATCAAGCTCAGTTGCAGCATCTTTATAAACATCATATAGCGCATCTCTAGTTGCTGATATACCTGTAGCTGTTAAGCCTTCAAGTCTTGCTGAAAGTGCTTCCATTTCTCTATCTCTTTCAGTTGCAGCGAATTCTCTTATAGTAACAGCGTCAACTTCAGTTTGAGCTTGGTATCTTTCAGTGATTGATTTTTTTGCAAAGTCAACATAAGCTTCTTCTTTTTGCTCTTCGTTCATGCCAGTTGCATCAAACATTACAATTGGAGCACTGATTTCTTCTTCTTGAGCAACAGGAGCTACTGGAGCCGCGTCATATTGAGCCGCTGCAGCAGGAGCCGCAGCTGATGATTCAAAAGAATCGCCTGTAGAAATATCTAGTGTATCACCTGTAAAAATCAAATTTGGATCTTCAATACCATTTCTTTGCGCTAGTTCTGCTACGCTGATACCTGTTCTTTGTGATATTGCTGATAGTGTGTCGCCCGCTTGAATTGTGTACATAGTCATAACTTTATCCTTGTGTTGTAACCTTACAATATAATAAAAACATTTTAGAAAGTATATATTCAGTATATACAAAATATGTTACATAACTTTACACAGATAAAAAATTTCAAGCTATTGTTGAATTTCACTACTCACAACTAACGCATTTGAAATATATATCCCGCCTTTTTGCGCTGGATTATTCACAATTTTATCATTTACATACATAACACTTGAACCGCCGCCATCTAAATTCATGGCATAAGTGCACCCTAGGTTTTTCATAATTCTAGCTAATTCAAACAAATCAGCCCCCACAGAGTTCTTCTCTCTACCATCAATTGTAACTAATATAAGTTCATTATCTTTTGTAAAACCTACGGCACTTCTTGGGTTCTTGCCTGTTATTGCACCAAATTTCTGTGCTGTTATATCAACATACACTTCACCATTTTTAACTAAATATGGCCCAGCGCCTATAATATGCTTTGAATTTTTAAAAGTCTCATTCATTTTAATTGTATATTTAATATCTTTTTTATTTTTTATTTTATCTACAATAGCACTTGGCGCACTTATAACAAAACCATTCTTTGGTATTTTAACCTCATTATCACTAATTGAGATAATTTTTCCTTGTTCTATAACTATATTTTTACCATATTGTGGCGCGATAGGGGAAAATTCACCCCAATCTGGCGTGTATATTAAAGTATAAGTAGATAGCATCCTAGGTTGATTAATATTATCAGCTTTAATGGTTTCACTACCAAGATCTATATTAATATACATATACACTCTATCCATTACAAAAGAGGTTTTATCACCTTGTTGCTCTATTCCAATTCCCACCCTATTATATATAGGCCCACTTAAAACTTTATTATCTATTACAAGAGCGCCCAGTGGAACACCAGTTTGGGGCTTAAAGTAACTGGCATTTATTGCAAGAAGTGCATTGTCCTTTTTTGCTATTGTTGATATTTGCGCCTTTGAATTTAAAACACCTGAAGCCATTTCAGGCTTTATAATTATATTAGGACTAGCATTTGGGTCAATTTGTGCGATATTTACCTTAATTGGCTGCCCATTTAAATATTTTGTCGTTTTAATATGTGCTATAGAAGAATCAACAAAGTTCACATTTTGATTTTTATATTTTTTATTAATCTCTAGTGCAAAGTTTTTCTGACGCTCTTGATAAGATATTACAGCTGGCATTTGCGCGTGAGCACTTTGATTAATTTTGTCAAAAAAAATCGGGTCAAAAAAGCGATTGGCTTTTAAAAATAGACCCGATGTAATTATTATATTGAGCACAAAGCAAAGAATTAAAAAGAGGCTAAAAGACTTGCTTTGAAGGAGTTCTTGATTGATTTTTATTGTTCCATCAATAGCAGAGCTTGCTTTAGAAACTAGTTGAAACGTATGCATTTTTGCCCCTATATTTATACTACTATTGTAACATACATCAAAACGCCTTACAACCCTTTAATAGTGGTACTTTTGACACTTTATATAATAAACTTAGATATTAAAATACTCTTTTAATACTAGGAACTATTTCTTTACTTTTTAAGCGTAAATGTGTAATATTGTTAAATATAGATAGTTTGCATAAAAGGATTCTAAAAGAATGTTAATTGAAGATGTTTTAGAATTAACCGTTTCAAAAGGCGCAAGTGACTTGCACATTTCGGCTAATTTACCCCCAGTATTAAGAATAGATGGAGAACTTGTAAGAACAAACTTGCCAGTGCTTACAGGTGAAGACGTTGAAACCGTTGTGTTTCCAATATTAACTTCAGAGCAAAGAAGAGAATTAGAGCAAACTTGGGAACTAGATTTTGGCTATGGCTTACACGGTGTTGGCCGTTTTAGGGTAAATGTTTATAAAGACAAAGGTAGCTATGCTGCAGCATTTAGAACAATCAACTCTGAACCTCCTAATTGTGAACAATTAGGTTTGCCAGATATTGTAAAACAGATTGCTGAAAAGCCAAGAGGGCTTGTACTTGTAACAGGGCCAACTGGTTCTGGTAAGTCTACAACTCTTGCTGCTATGGTTGATCATATCAATTCTAATTTTACAAAACACATTTTAACAATAGAAGACCCGATTGAATTTGTGCATCCTTCTAAAAAAAGTATTGTGCACCAAAGAGAACTAGGACAAGACACTCGCTCTACAGCAAACGCACTTAAATCTTCATTAAGAGAAGACCCTGATGTAATTCTAGTTGGCGAGATGAGAGATTTAGAGAGTATATCACTAGCTCTAACTGCTGCTGAAACTGGTCACTTGGTTATGGGAACATTGCACACTTCAAGTGCGTCACAAACTATTGATAGAATTATTGACGTTTTTCCAACAGGACAACAACAGCAAATCCGTCTACAGTTATCAAACAGCTTAATTGCCGTATTCTCTCAAACTTTAATTAATAAACTTGAAGAAGACGGAGTTTCAAAAAAAGGTCGTGTTATGGCTCAAGAAATTATGCTTGTAAACCCAGCTATATCAAACTTAATTAGAGAACAAAAAACGGCTCAAATTTATTCTGTTATGCAAACCAGTGTAGCCGCTGGTATGCAAACCCTTGATATGGCGCTTAAAGAGCTTATTAAAAAGAGATTGATTACAAAAGAAGACGCTATGGCAAAATCTCAACACCCAGAAGACATAGCAAGATCAACAGGGTCATCATCTGCTCAGCCAGTACCAGGTGCGGTCGGAAGGTTTGAACAACAGACAAATGTAATGTAAAATGTTCTATTGCATGTAAAAAATGTTCTTGATAGAATGATTTTATAAATAAATAATTTTAATAAGAATGTCCTGTTGCGGACATTCTATTAATAAGAAGAAAAAACGATTTAAACCTATAAATCAAAAGGAGAAAAAATGGGTATTAAAGGAAGAGTAGATAAAATGGTAGTTCTTGCATGTTCAGAGTGCAAAGAGCGTAACTACACAACTGTTAAAAACAAAAAGACTGATAAAGACAGAAAAGAATTAAACAAATACTGTCCAAGATGTCAAAGACACACCTCGCACAAAGAGACTAAGTAGTTTTATTGCTAAATAGGCGTCTTTAGTTCAGTTGGTAGAACGTCGGTCTCCAAAGCCGAATGTCGAGGGTTCGAGTCCTTCAGGGCGCGAATTTAGCAAAATATTAGGAAAGCAAAATGGCAAAAACTCAAACAAAACAACAAGAAAATAAAGTTAGCTTCAAAGAAGGCTTTACAAACTATTTTAAAGGTGTAAAAGCAGAGTGGGGCAAAATCAGCTGGCCTGAAAAAAATCAAATTATTTTTCAGACTATTGTTGTGCTTTTTGTGGTAACTGCTTTCACTGTTGCTGTGTATGTAATCGACATCATATTTAAAAAATTATTAGGGCTTATCCCAAGCTAAAATATAGGAAATTAAGCAAAATGGCAAAAAACGAAGAAATTATACAAGAAGAAATGATTAATGAAGAGCTAGAAATTCAAGAAGAAGTTCAAGAAGAAAAAGCTGTTCAAAAAACTGAAAAACCTTCTAAAAAACGCTGGTATGTTGTTCATACATATTCAGGTCATGAAAACAAAGTTAAAGTGAACCTTGAAAAACGTATTGAATATATGAACATGACAGAAAAAATCTTTAGAGTAGAAGTTCCACAAAAAACTATTACTCAAGTTAAAGCGGGTAAGAAAACT
>CAYJMX010000047.1:0-8160 GCA_964371485.1 uncultured Gammaproteobacteria bacterium
ACTTCCATTTATAAAAGTTTTAGAATTAACAAAAGGTTCAATTGTTGAATTGGACAAACTTACAAATGAACCTATTGATTTATATGTTAATGACAAACTAATCGCAAAGGGTGAAGTTGTTATTATTGAAGATAATTTTGGATTAAGAGTAACAGAAACCATTGATGAGGACATAATTTTATGACAACTAGTATCGAACTATCGCAAGAAACGGCAAAATTTATTTTTAACATTGCAAAGCTTGAAGCACCTGCCACTATTACAGATGAAAACATTAGAGAAACCCTTGTTTTAATTAAAAAAATTGTTGATGATGCTAGTTCTTTTGAATTAATTGAAGAAGACACAACTATAAAAAAGCTTGATCCTTCTGTTTGTAAAAAGGTGCTTGTGGTAGATGACATCGGCGTTATCACTTATCAGTTAAAGGTTTTATTACAAAGGGTTGGATTAATTGTTGACACCTCTAAAACCGTTAATGGTGCGCTTAATTTAATCAAAAAAAATCAATACGATTTTATTGTTATGGATTTATATGTGCCATCAGAACAAGAAGGCTACACTCTTTTAGAAGAAGCTAAAAAAATAACATCTATTATGAACACAGACACAAAAATTGTTGTTCTAACAGCATCTGTTAAGGCTGAACACAAGATGAAGTGTTTAAACAGAGGCGCAAGCGTGTTTATGCAAAAAGATGAAACTTATCAAGACAAACTTGTTAGCTATATTAGCACTTCAAATTCTTAGTTTATTAACATGCAATCGCCATAGCTGAAAAATCTGTATTTTTCTCGTACAGCTGTGTTGTAAGCATCCATAATAAAATCTTTGCCCGCAAGCGCTGACACTAGCATTATAAGGGTAGATTTTGGCAAGTGAAAGTTTGTAATGAGCCCATCAATTGTAGTTATGGTGTATGGTGGGTAGATAAAAATATTTGTAGAATCAGTTGTATCAACTATTTCCCCGTATTTTTGTTTTGTAGATTCTAGCGCCCTTAATGTTGTTGTGCCAACGGCGATTTTTCTGCCCGCTGCCGTGTTTATAATATCTGCGTTTTCTTTTGTAATAGTAAAAGTTTCATAATGCATTGTGTGATCTTCAATTTTATCCACTTTAACGGGCAAAAACGTGCCAAGCCCAACATTTAATGTAATATGGGCTATTTTTACGCCTTTTTCTTTTAATTTTTCTATTATTGTTTCATTAAAATGCAAACCGGCTGTTGGAGCTGCGACAGAGCCTATGTTTTTGGCATAAACTGTTTGATATGTGTTATCGTCCTCTTTTTGCGCTTCTCGGTTAATATATGGCGGAAGCGGAATAGAGCCGTGCTTGTTAAGCGCTTCATAAACATCTTCGCCTTCAAAAATCAGTTCAACAATATTTTGCGGAAGTTCATTTTCCTTAACAACATCTACATTTTTTTGTACCAGTCTTATTTTAAAATCTTTATTAACAGATAAAACTTCATTTTCTTTCACTCTTTTTGCTTTTTTTAAAAGACAAAACCACTCATTGCCTTTTTGTGTTGGGTTAAGCAAAAACACTTCAACGCTCGCCCCTGATTCTCTTTTGGCTTCAAGGCGTGCTTTAAAAACTTTTGTATTATTAACAATTAACACATCGTCTTTTTTAAAATAATCAACAATATCAAAAAAGTGCTTGTGTTGAATTTCTTTTTTTTCTTTATTTAACACCATCATTTTTGAACTTGGGCGCTCTTTTAAAGGGTTTTGAGCAATTAGTTCTTCTGGCAAATTATAATTAAAATCTTCTACACTATACACTTATTCACCCTTATATTTTAGGTTTAATTGGCGCGCGGCAAGGGTTTCATCCACTCTTTGAACAGGGGTGTTTTGTGGATATTTTTCAAAGGCTTCTGGGTTTTGTTCTACTTCTTGAGCTATTTTAATTAAAATTTCAACATAATCATCAAGTGTTTCTTTGCTCTCTGTTTCTGTTGGTTCAATCATAAGCGCTTCTGGCACAATAAGTGGGAAATACACCGTTGGTGGGTGAAGATTATAATCCATCATTCTTTTTGCGATTTGTAGCGTTGATACACCTTTTTCTTTTTGATTATCTCCCGATAATACAAATTCATGCATGCAAATTTTGTCATATGGTAACTTATAATATTTTTTTAATTCCTCTTTTAAATAGTTCGCCGCAAGAACAGCATTTTCGCTTGCATTTTTAAGGTTTTTACCCATCATAAGGATATATGTGTACGCTCTAATTAAAACACCAAAATTACCATAAAAGCTTGAAACTTTTCCTATTGTGTCTTTTTCATCATATTTTCTTAAATATTTTTCGCCATCAAATTCTATAATTGGTTTTGGTAAATATTTTTCTAGTTTTTTAACCACTCCAATAGGACCAGCCCCTGGGCCGCCGCCGCCGTGCGGGGTAGACATTGTTTTGTGCAGGTTTAAATGCACTAAATCAAAACCCATAAGAGCAGGGTTTGTGTGCCCCATTACGGCATTAAAATTCGCCCCGTCATAATATAAAAGCGATCCGTTTTGATGCATTAATTCTGAAATTTTTAAGATGTTATCGTCAAAAAGCCCCAGCGTGTTTGGGTTTGTAAGCATTATCGCTGCAATTTCATCACCTTGAGCATCAATAACTTCTTTTAATTTATCAAAGTCTACATTTCCATCTTTATCAGATTCAACTCCAATACATTCAAACCCATTCATTACAACAGTGGCTGGGTTTGTACCATGTGCGTTATCTGGAATTACAACCATTTTTCTTTTTGGCTCATTTTCAAAATATTTTTTTATTATTGAAACGGCTGTGTACTCACCATGTGCTCCTGCTGCTGGTTGTAATGATATCGCGTCCATTCCGGTAATTATTTTTAGTGATTCTTGTAAGTTGTATAATAATTCTAGCGCGCCTTGCACGTCTTCATCTTTTTGATGTGGGTGAATTTTTGTAAATCCTTCAAAGCGAGACACCACTTCATTAATTCTTGGATTGTATTTCATTGTGCAAGAACCGAGCGGGTAAAAACCTTTTTCAACACAAAAGTTTTTATCAGATAGTTCTTTATAATGCCTCATCACTTCTAGTTCTGATAGGCTTGGCATATTAAGCGGTGTTTGTCTTTTATTAAATTCAATATTTTCATAAAATGGTTTTGAATTTATTTTTTTGTCTTTTTCAAAAATTGTTTTTGTCATATTCTTATAATATAAAAAACAAAGGAGAAACACAAAATGTGTAACATAAAAATTGCAGACAAAGAATTTTCATCAAGATTAATGGTTGGAACGGGCAAATTTGACGACTTTGAAACAATGCAAAAAGCACATGCGGCCTCTGGGGCTGAAGTTGTAACTGTTGCAATAAGAAGGGTTGATGAGAAAGCTCAAGGACATGTTAATATTTTAGATTATATTGATACTAGTAAGTATTGGCTTTTGCCAAACACTGCTGGTTGTGCCACTGTTGATGAAACTCTTAGGGTCGCAAGATTGTCGCGCGCTATGGGTATTAACAACTGGATTAAATTAGAAGTTATTCCTGACGCTAAATATCTTTTACCTGACCCGATTGCAACTCTTGAAGCTGCAAAAATCCTTGTAGAAGAAGGTTTTGTTGTTCTTCCTTATATTAATGCCGATCCTATATTGGCTAAAAGATTAGAAGAGGTTGGTTGTTCTACTGTTATGCCTCTTGCTAGTCCTATTGGTTCTGGTCAAGGGGTGAACACTATTGATAATATTAAAATAATCATCAAACAATCAAACATTCCTGTTGTGGTGGATGCTGGTATTGGGGTGCCTTCTGATGCGTCTTTAGTTATGGAGGCTGGTGCCGATTTTTGTTTAATAAACACAGCTATCGCTAAAGCTGATGATCCTATTAAAATGGCAGAAGCTTTTAAACTAGGGGTTCAAGCAGGAAGATGTGCTTATGAAGCAGGAAGAATGTTTAAACGCGAATACGCGAGCGCTTCTTCACCACTAGAGGGTGTTATAAAATAAAATATGAAAACTTGGTTTTTGGGTTTATTAGATTTTATCTACAAACAAAAATGTGTTGTTTGTTCTTGTTCAAAAACCAATGAAATATTGTGTAAAACTTGTGCAAAAGATGTTAACTATTTAGCTCCTTTTGCACAACGTATTATAGATGGTGTAAATATTTATTCAGCGTTTAAATACGATGGTGTTGTTTCAAAAATAATTAAAAATTTTAAGTTTAATAAAAGAAAAAGCGCCTATATTCCTTTTTCTAGGCTTTTATTTGATTATATAAACAATGTTGTTCTTGCAAACAATATAAACATAGACAAAAATTGTGTGCTTGTGTATGTACCTTCTCACCCTTTAAGGCTCATAAATAGAGGGTATAATCATCTTGAATTAGTGACAAAAGAGCTTTCTTTGTTGTTAAATATTCCGTTTGATAATTCATTAATTAAAAAAGTTAAAAACACGCGTCCTCAGTATAAAATGAGGGTAAACCAAAAAAAGAAAAATGTAGAAAATTCTTTTTTAATAACTGAAAATAACACAAGCAAAAGGATTATATTAATAGACGATACTATAACAAGTGGTTCCACTGTGGGTGAAGTCATTAAAAAATTAAATGAAAAAGGGTTTAATGACATTTTGTGTTTTACACTTGCCTGTTCATAGTTTTTGTACTTTTTTAAACAAGCAAAACGTGCTGTTGTGTTTGCTTTTGTGGGTTTTAAACAATTTGTTTTGCTTTATTATGTATTATTATTTTTTTATAATATAATTAATTAATATATATAATATAGGAATTAATCATGGAAGTCATTTTAGATAAGTCGTCTCTTTTAAATTCAATAAAGATAGTAGAAAAAATTACAGCTCAAAAAGGAGTAAATCCAGTTTTGTCTAATATTCTTTTTGAAACAAACGGGGATGAAATTAAGTTAAGTGCTACAGATTTATCTCTTACAATCACAACAAATATGAAAGCGCAAATTGAAAAACAAGGCGCAATCACACTGAACGCTAAAAAACTAAGCGAAATAATTTCAAAACTAGATAATAATAAACCAATAAAACTGACACTGGATGAAGATAGTTATACTACAACAATTTCATCTGGAAACGCAGAGTTTAATTTAATTGGAATATCTCCAGAAGAATTTCCGAAAACATTAGAAGAAAAAACACAAGAAGAAATTTCTTTTGAAATAAGTTCAAACACATTAATTAAAGGCGTAAAACAAGTTGTATATTCTGCAGCAATAAATGAAAGTGCCACAATATTATCCGGTGTTTGTTTAAATATAAATTCAAACACGCTAGAAATAGTATCAACAGACGGAAACAGGCTTACAAAAGCGTCAAAACCAATTAATTCAAAAGAACAAGATGCAAAATTTGTTGTACCGTCTAGAACAATTCAAGAATTAATAAGAATAGCTAGTTCTCTAGAGGATGAAAAAATTGTTATTTCTTTAATAAAATCAAAAATAGAATTCGCATTTAAAAATGTTATATTCCAATCAAAACTAATAAATGGCGATTTTCCAAAATACGATAAATTAATTCCAACAAACAATGAAACAGAAGTAATAATAAAAACAGACGAGTTAATTGAAGCCATTGAAAGAGTTTGTACAATGGCGAACGAGAGAACAAATATTGTAAAATTCAACTTTGATAATGGCTCTTTAGAACTATCTACAGACACGCCAGAATCAGGTTCAGCACAAGACAAAATAGATATTGAAATAAACAACGATAACGAATTAATAATCGCGTTCAACTATAAATATGTATTAGACAGCTTAAAAAATATGGAATCAAAAAAAGTAAAAATAGAAATAGCAACAGCACTTAGTGCTACGCTGTTTAAGCCATATGATGAAAATGACACAGAATTAAACCAATCATACATTTGTTTAATTATGCCAGTACAAGTGAGGTAAAAATGAAAGTAGCAATTCAAGTTCCAGCTACAATGGCAAACCTAGGTTGCGGATTTGACTGTTTTGGTCTTGCCCTTCCAATTTATAACACAATTATCGTTGAAGAAACCGTTCTTCCAACAAATGGTGTTGAAATAAACATTATTGATGAAAGAAATCAAGACAAGGTAATAAATATCCCAACAGATAAAAATAATGTGGTTTTTAAAGCAATTGAACTCTTATACAATTCAATTGGTCAACAAATAGATTCAATGAAAATTACTATTAAAACACAAATTCCAATCGCAAGAGGCCTGGGTTCAAGCGCTTCTGTTGTAATTGGTGGATTAATGGCGGCAAATGAACTGTTACAAAAACCGGCTGATGAAGCAGTTTTATTATCAATCGCCACAGAAATTGAAGGACATCCAGATAATATAGCACCAGCTATAGCAGGCGGTATAACCCTTGCAAACTGGGATGAGGACGGTTCTGTAATTTATAGAAAATTACCATGGAATGATAAAGAGTGGAAAATTACAGCGTGTATTCCTGATTATGAACTAGCAACAGAAATTTCTAGATCTGTATTACCAACAGAAGTTCCTATGAAAGATGCTGTGTTTAATTTAAGAAGAACCGCTATGTTTGTTCAAGCACTACACACAAAAGATGAAGAACTTTTAAAACTAGCTCTTAGAGATAAATTGCACCAACCACACAGAAAAAAACTTGTGCCAGGGCTAGTTAATATCATGGATTCTGTTCGCCACATAGATGGAAATATTGGCTGTTTCTTATCTGGTGCGGGGCCCGCTATTGGTGTGATATCAAGAGCATCAGCAGTTGATGAAGTAAAAGAAAAAATTACAACAATCTGGAATGATTATAACGTAAATGTTCAATTTTATACTTTACCGCTTGATGAAACAGGCGCAAAAAGAATTTTATAAGGAGAAAAAATGAAAAAAATTATATTAACCCTTGTTGCAACAATGTTTATAACACTTAATGCCAACGCCCAAGGCATTGGATATGTTGATTATGATACTATTACAAAAAATTATTCACTATCAAAAAAATATAACCAAACTCTTCAAACTAAAGTGAAAGCTATTGAAGCGTATTCAAATCAAAAACAAAAAGAAATGAATAACGCTAAATCAACAAACCAAAAACAAACAATAGCTACAACAGCAGGAAAAGAGCTTGATAAAAAACAAAAAGAATATCTTGCACTTCGTGACAAGTACCAAGCAGAGCTTACAAAAAACATAAATTCTGCTGTTGAAAGAGTGAGAGTTCAAAAGAAACTAGATATTATTTTAAACAAAAAAACAGTAGTATCTGGCGGAATAGATATCACACAAAACGTTTTGGTGATATTAAAATAAAATGTTTAAGTACGATTGTATAGTTGTAGGAGCAGGCCACAGCGGACTAGAAGCTGCTATAAGTGCTTCAAAATTAGGTGCAAAAGTTTTATTGTGTTCAATAAACATAGATAACCTCGCCCTTATGCCTTGTAATCCAGCTATAGGAGGCCCAGCAAAGTCAAACCTTGTGCGAGAAATTGACGCCCTAGGTGGACAAATGGCAAATGCTACAGATAACACATACATTCAACTAAAAATGTTAAACTCATCAAGAGGCCCCGCGGTGCGAGCGCTTCGAGCACAGTCTGATAAAAAAGAATATATGAAATTCTTTAGAGATGTTGTTGAAAGCGAAGATAATATTTCTTTAAAACAAACTCAAATAGTTTCTTTAATTGTTGAAAACAACACAATTAAAGGGGCAATAGATGAGCTAGGGCTTGAATATCACGCGCCAACCGTGATACTTACCACAGGCACAAGTCTTGAGGGCAAAATTTATATTGGCCTGCAGTCTTTTCAAGCAGGAAGAATAGGCGAGAACGCAGCTATCGGGCTATCTGATTCTTTAAGAAAATTAGGAATGTCATTAAAAAAATTAAAAACAGGAACACCAGCAAGGGTGGACGGAAGAACAATTGATTATTCAAAATTAACAATTCAGCCACCAGATATTGTTGTTGATAATATGCCAAACTTCCTTTCTTTTAGACCAAACCAACCAATTAGAGAACAAGTTCCTTGTTATTTAACAAGAACAAATGAATTAACACATAAAATAATTCACGACAATCTTGATTTTTCACCTATGTATAGAGGGCTAATAGATGGAAAAGGCCCAAGATATTGTCCATCAAT
>CAYJMX010000047.1:8170-9237 GCA_964371485.1 uncultured Gammaproteobacteria bacterium
ATATTTTTATTGAACCAGAAGGAAAAGACACCTATGAAGTGTATGTTCAAGGCTTTTCAACAAGCCTTCCAATAACTGCTCAAATTCCAATGTTACAATCCATGGTTGGATTAGAAAACGTACAAATTATAAAACCTGCTTATGCTGTTGAATATGACGCGATTTGCGCGGTTGAATTAAGCCATTCATTAATGAGTAAAAAAATAAAAGGGTTGTTTTGTGCTGGTCAAATTAATGGCACATCAGGCTATGAAGAAGCAGCAGCTCAAGGGCTTGTAGCCGGCATTAACGCTGTAAACTATATAAACAACAAAGAACCACTAGAATTATCAAGGGATAATTCATACATTGGCACATTAATTGATGATTTAGTTACAAAAGACTTAGATGAACCATATAGAATGCTAACTTCTCGATCAGAATATCGCCTTGTTTTAAGACAAGACAACGCCGATTTTAGATTAATGGAGATGGGCTATAAAGCAGGGCTAGTAGATGAAAAAACAATTAATCGAAAAAGAAACAAAGAAAAACAAATTGAAATTGAAATTGAAAATTTAAAAAACACAAAAATTTCACCTACTGATTTTAATAAAGAAATTCTAGCAAAATATAATGAAGGATTAGACATAGGAAAAAGCGCATTTGAACTATTAACGCGCCCAAATATTGATTTTAAAATACTATCAGAATTAAATTATGAACCAAAAGCAGAGTTTGAAGATGGATATTTTAAAAGAGAAGTGCTAGAGCAAATCGAAATAAAAATAAAATATGACGGTTACATAAAAAGACAAAGCCAACAAATAGATAACGCTTCAAAACTAGAGAAAATGAACATTCCAGAAGATATTGATTATTTTAAAATAAAACAAATTTCAACAGAAACAAAAGAAAAGCTTGATAAAATCCGCCCAAAAACATTAGCGCAAGCACTTAGAATTGGTGGAGTAAAACCAGCCGATGTTTCAGTGCTTATGGTTTTAATTGAATCAAGAAAATTAAAATAATTATTTTATAAAAATTTCGTCAATCGCCCAAGAAAAGAACGAACTTGATAATTCTGT
>CAYJMX010000048.1:0-9169 GCA_964371485.1 uncultured Gammaproteobacteria bacterium
CGTGTCGCATAAGCCCACCGCCTCATCGGCGCTGTGCCAATGCTCACATCCAACAAGGCTCATTCGCTAATTTCAACTGCACACAAGTGCAGTAAGAAATTAGCTTCATTTGGGAATTATTAATTTTTTGTTTATTTTTTAAAGAATTTGAAAATTCGATGCTAAGTTAGTATTAAGGAAAATTATAGACTTATATTAAAGGAGTATAAAAATGGCAAAAACAATCGGTATCGATTTAGGTACAACAAACTCAGTTGTAGCGGTTATGGAAGGTGGAAAACCAACGGTTATCGCTAACGCTGAAGGTTCTAGAACAACCCCATCTATCGTTGGTTTCTCTAAAACTGGCGAAAGATTAGTAGGTCAGCTTGCAAAGCGTCAAGCTATCTTAAACCCTGATAAAACAATTATTTCAATCAAAAGATATATGGGCGAAGACCATAAAACAAAAATTGATGACAAAAATTACACACCACAAGAAATTTCAGCAATGATTTTAAGAAAACTAGCGGATGACGCGAGTGCTTATCTTGGCGAGAAGGTAACTTCAGCGGTTATTACCGTTCCTGCTTACTTTAATGACGCTCAAAGACAAGCAACAAAAGATGCTGGTAAAATTGCAGGGCTTGACGTTTTACGTATCGTAAACGAACCAACAGCCGCTGCTCTAGCATATGGACTAGAGAAAGAAAAAACAGAGAACGTTCTTGTATTTGACTTAGGTGGCGGTACATTTGACGTTTCTATTTTAGAAATTGGCGATGGCGTACATGAAGTATTATCAACTTCTGGTGATACTCGTCTTGGTGGTGATGATTTTGATGAAAAAATTATCGACTGGTTATCTGCTGAATTTAAAAAACAAGAAGGTATTGATTTAAAAAATGATAAACAGGCAATGCAAAGATTAAAAGAAGCAGCTGAAAAAGCGAAATGCGAATTATCAAGTGTTGTTGAAACTACAATCAACCTTCCATTCATTACAGCTGACGCTAATGGTCCAAAGCATTTAGACCTACAACTTACAAGAGCAAAATTTGAAGAATTATCAGCTGACTTGCTTGAAAGATGTAAAACGCCTGTAGCTCAAGCGATTAAAGACGCTGGCGTTTCTAAAAATGAAATTGATGAAGTAGTACTTGTTGGTGGTTCTTCAAGAATACCAGCTGTTCAAGCTTTAGTTAAAGAATACACAGGTAAAGACCCGAACCAATCGGTTAACCCTGATGAAGTTGTAGCAGTTGGTGCGGCTGTTCAAGCGGGTGTATTATCGGGTGAAGTTAAAGACATCGTATTATTAGATGTTACTCCACTTACTCTTGGTATTGAAACACTTGGTGGCGTTTCTACTCCACTTGTTCCTCGTAACACAACAATTCCTGTTTCAAAATCTCAGGTGTTCTCAACAGCTGATGACAATCAAACAGCAGTTGATATCCACGTATTACAAGGTGAGCGCCCAATGGCAGGTGACAATAAATCGCTTGGTATGTTCAGATTAGATGGTATTCCGCCATCAATGAAGGGTATGCCTCAAATCGAAGTTATATTTGACATTGACGCTAATGGTATTGTAAATGTTACAGCGAAAGACAAAGCTACAAATAAAGAGCAAAAAATCACTATCACAAACTCTTCAAACTTATCTGATGGCGATATCGACAGAATGGTTCAAGAAGCTGAAGTGAACTCTGAATCTGATAAAGCTAAAAAAGAAGAAGCAGAAGTGAAAAACAATGCTCATTCCCTAATTGCCGCAGCGGATAAAATCGTAAAAGATTTTGAAGGTAAAATTTCAGAAGATGACACGAAAAAACTTGATGAACAAAAAGAAGCTCTTAAAAAGGCACTAGATGAGAATAAAGCAACTGAAGATCTTAAAAAATTATCTGAAGAACTTCAACAAACTATGTATGCTATTTCTCAAGCTGCTTATGAACAAGTTCAAAAAGAAGGCGAAACTGCAACCGATGCTCAAGGAAACGGCGAAGCTCAAGCAGAGTCAACTGAAAACAGTGACGATGTAATTGATGCTGAGTACACAAAAGAGTAGTTAAAGCTTCATTGTAAAATTAAAGCGCTTACAAATGTGAGCGCTTTTTTAATGCCTATGTGGTAAAATAAAAACCATGGCAAAGTTAAAATCAAAATGGATATGTCAAAATTGCGCTTATGAGAGCTTTTCTTATCTCGGGAAATGTCCCGATTGCGGTAATTTCGCTTCTTTTGTTGAAGAAGTTGTATCTATTGGCGCTGAACTTAAATCAAACTCTGCCCCTTCTTTGATGTTAAATAAGTCGCTTAAAGCACAGAAAATTAATTCAATAACATCTGATGAGAAAATAAGAATTAAAACAAACATTGATGAGTTTGATAGAGTGCTAGGTGGCGGTTTTGTAGTAGGGTCTTTAGTGTTACTAGCTGGCGATCCTGGAATTGGAAAATCCACCCTAGTTTTGCAGACTTGTCAGAATATTAAACAAGATATTTTATACATAAGTGCTGAAGAATCTCCAGAACAGGTGAAGTTGCGCGCTCAAAGGTTGAATGTAGATAGCGATTATTTATACATTAGCGCACAAAATTGCATAGAAGAAATTGAAGCGCAAATTGATGAAATTAAACCTTCTGTTTTAATTCTAGATTCTATTCAAGCAATTTTTTCTTCTCAAATCACAAGCACATCAGGTTCTGTGTCACAAATTCGCGAGTGTACAAATATTTTAATGCGAATAGCTAAGCAAAAAAATATCACAACTGTTGTAGTGGGGCATGTCACAAAAGAGGGAAATATCGCAGGGCCAAAGGTTTTAGAACATATGGTAGATTGCGTTATTAACTTTGAAGGGGATAAACATAAGAGCTATAGAATTTTGCGCTCTATAAAAAATCGTTTTGGAACAACAAGCGAGGTGGGTATTTTTTCAATGGAAGATGATGGACTTCGCCCAATTTTAAATCCATCAGAGATATTTTTAAATTCAAATTTTGATTCCTCTGGAAGTGCTATTATTGCAACAAAAGACGGCTCAAGAGTGCTATTATTAGAAATTCAATCGCTAGTAGGCACTACTCCATATCCAACCCCAAGACGTGTAGCGCGCGGAATTGAGTATAATAGATTATTGCAAATCCTTGCTGTGCTTGAAAAAAGAGTGGGCATGAATTTATCCAAGCAAGATGTTTATACAAATGTAATAGGCGGAATTGATATTATAGAACCTTGCGCCGATTTATCAATAGCGTTATCAATTATAAGTAGTGTTCGAGATATTCCAATCAAGCAAAAGACAGTGATAATAGGCGAATTAGGACTATCAGGTGAAATACGTAGTGTTGATAATATAGAAAAAAGGCTTAAAGAAGCTCAAAAGCTTGGATTTGAAAATGCTATTATCCCTTCTTCAAATAAGAATGTTAAAAATAAATTAAAAGAAATTGATATGAAAATTTATGAGGTTCAAAAGCTGACTGATGCCATTATAAAGGCGTTTAATTAGTTATTTTGCCCCTTTTGCATTTTTAACAATGTTTCAATTCTATCGATTTGTTCTCTCATTTTGATTAATTCAACCTCTAAAACGCAATTTTCATCTGTAAGCATTTTAGATTTTTCTTCAAACTCGCGCTTTGCCTTGGCTTCATCAGCTAGTGACCCTATGGCATTTACTACAACGCCAACTATAACGTTCATTACAATGAAAGATGAAACTAAAATGAATGTTACAAAGAACACCCAAGAATGTGGCTGTACAGCAATCACAGGGCGCGCTATACCCATAGACCAGCTCTCTAGTGTCATAATTTGGAAAAGCGAATACATTGATTTTCCTACGTTTCCAAACCAATCTGGAAAATCTACACTAAACAGCATTGTCCCCATAATTGAGAAAATATAAAATATTAAAAGTAGCAAAAGGCTTGCCCAGCTTACATGTGGGATAGACACAATAATTGCTTGAACTATCATTCTTAATTTTTCAAGTTGAGAGATAAGCCTTAATGTACGAAGGGTTCTTAGTACTCTAAACGCCCTAAACGAGCTGAACGCGCCAGAAGTTGGCACCCAAGAGATTAAAACTATTAAAAAATCAAAAATATTCCATCCGTCTTTAAAATAGTTCATTTTATAAACATATTGCTTTATGAACATTTCAAGAGTGAAAATTATTACACATATAAATGACATTAATTCAAATGTGTGACCGTGCTTTTCCATCAAATTCACATCTGTCATAACCCCTAATAATATTGAGTTAAAGATGATTGTTGCTAGTATAAAATTTTTAAAAAACTTGCTCTCAACAAATTGAGTCGCTAATACCCTTATATTCATAACAATATTGTATTACAAAAACACAATTTAAGAGTAAGTTCTTTTAATAAAATCAATCTCGTCTTGCTTTGTTTTAAGCATTGGATTTTTCAAAAGTTTTTGTTCTAAAACCATATCTAAAATATCGCCAATCACTTTTCCCTCTTGATATCCAAGGGTTTTTAAATCATCCCCATTGATTAAAACTTTTGTGTTTTTGTATTCTCTAAAATACACAACGGCATTGTTATCTTCTGTTTTTGAATAATATAAACAAAGTTTTTCATCGCTAAAGTTTTTAAAATATTTATAAATATCAAGTACGGAATGTAATTTAAAAGCAATAATTTCATCCGATAAAACATAATTCAGATAAAGCTTTGTGCGATTTTCAACTTTAAAAATATCAAAAGCCATATTAAGACTTGCGATGTTAAATTTAAAATTATCAAATAAAATTTTATAGTATTCCCTGTTTAAAAATAGGAAAAAAGCATCGGCTTGAGTTTTTGTGTTTGAAAAAAGTTTCTTTAGCGTTGTAACTACTCTATCAACACTTAAACCTGTCCTATTTGGAGCACTAAGCGCTTCTTTGATTAAATTTTTATCCTGATGGGAAAAATCAAAACCAAATCTTAAAGAAAAATCTAACCCCCTTAAAATCCTTGTAGGATCATCAATATAGCTATATTTATGTAGCACTCTAAGGGTTTTTGCGGCTAAATCTTTTTGCCCCTCATAAATGTCTATAATTTCATAAGTTAAATCAGGGTTAATTCGAGCGGCGATAGAATTTATAGAAAAATCTCGTCTAATTAAATCCTCTTGAATAGAACAGCCAAAGCGTTCTACTTGTGGTAAACAGCCAGCTTGAGGATAATTTTCAATCCTTGTTGAAGCTAAATCAATTTCTATTCCATCAACTATAATTTTTGCCGTAAAAAAATCTTGATGAATAGATACTAATTCAATATCTTCACCCATAAAAAGCGCAAAATCAATGGCGTTACCTGCAACGACAATGTCGATGTCGCTTGGTGCTATGCCCAATAGCGCATCTCGAACAATTCCGCCTACAAAATAGATATTAGCCCCAAATTCTCTTGATTTCAGGGCTAACATTTTAATTATTTGTGATGTCTTATCATCAAAGTTAATCTTCAAATTTAACATTCTCTAAATAGCTCGTGTTAAAGTTTCCACTAATAAATACTTCTTCGTTTAATATTTTTTTGTGGAATGGAATTGTCGTTTTAATTCCTGTTACAACATACTCGTTCAGTGCTCTAAGCATTCTTTTTCTTGCTTCTTCACGGTTGTTGCCCCAGCAAATTAATTTTCCAACCATTGAATCGTAGTATGGTGGGATTTTATAGCCCGTATAAACGTGCGAATCAACCCTTACGCCAAACCCGCCTGGTGCTATGTAGCCTTCGATTTTACCAGCGAATGGCATAAAATCTCTATCTGGATCTTCAGCGTTAATTCTGCATTCAATAGCGTGTCCTCTGAATTCAATATCATCTTGAGTTACAGATAATTTTTTACCCATAGCTGCTCTGATTTGTTCTTTTACAATATCAACACCTGAAATCATTTCAGATACACAGTGTTCAACCTGTACACGAGTGTTCATTTCCATAAAGTACCATTTTTTGTTTTTTGGATCTGATTCATCTAATAAAAACTCAATTGTACCTGCTCCCTCATAATCAATTGCTTTTGCAGCGTTAACTGCAGCTTGACCCATTTGCGTTCTGATTTCTTCAGATAGTGCAGGAGATGGAGCTTCTTCAAGAAGTTTTTGGTGACGTCGCTGAATAGAACAATCCCTTTCACCTAGGTGAACAACGTTGCCATGCGAGTCAGCTAATATTTGAACCTCAATGTGGCGAGGGTTTTCAAGATATTTTTCAACATAAACTTCTGGATTTCCAAAAGAATTTTGAGCTTCATTACGGCATAAGTTAAACGCATCATCTAATTCTGATTCTGCTCTTACAATTCTCATGCCTTTTCCGCCACCACCAGCTGTCGCTTTTATGATGATTGGATAGCCAACTTTTTTTGCAAATTCTCTTACATCTTTTGTATTTTTAATTAAATCTGTCCCTGGAGTAACTGGAACTTTTGAAGCTGTCATAGTTGATCTTGCTGTTGCTTTATCGCCCATTCTTCTCATAGCTTCTGCTGATGGACCGATAAATTTAATATTGTGTTGATTACAAATGTCAACAAAATCAGCACGTTCTGCCATAAAACCATATCCTGGGTGAATAGCATCAGCGCCAGAAGTTAGTGCTACAGATATAATTGCTGGAATATGCAGATAGCTCTTAGCACTAGGTGCTGGACCTATGCAATACGCTTCATCTGCTAGTGATACATGTAAACTGTCAGCATCAGCTTGAGAATAAATTGCTACAGTGCCTATTCCTAATTCTCTACATGCTCTAATTATACGAAGCGCAATTTCGCCTCTATTTGCTATTAATACTTTTTTAAACATAATTTTTCTACTCTACATACATTAATACTTGACCATACTCAACGCTTTGACCGTCTGATACACAAATTTGTGTAATGCGACCAGAAACTTCTGATTCAATTTCGTTCATTAATTTCATAGCCTCAACGATGCAAACAACTTGTCCAGCGCTAATTGTGTCACCTACAGACACAAACGGTTTAGCACCAGGAGATGGTGATTGGTAGAAAGAACCAACCATTGGAGAAGTTACAGGAGTTCCTTTTGGAGCCGATACGCTAACTTCTTCTTTAGCTGCAACAGGTGTTGATGCCACAGGAGCCGCAGCCGCTTGAGCAACTGGTGCCACTGATGTTACAACAGTTTGGTTAACTTCTTTTTTAATAGTAATAGCTTGTTCGCCATTTTCTAAAATGATTTCTGTTAAAGATTTTTCCTCAACTAAATTTGCTAATTTTTCAATATAATCTAATTCAAAGTTCATATATTCTATCCTTATACTCTATCTAAATATTCATTTGTTCTTGTGTCGATTCTTAATTTATCACCAACAGAGATGAAAAACGGAACGTTAACAACAGCTCCACCTTCCATAGTCGCAGGTTTTGAACCACCTTGTGCTGTGTTTCCTTTTTCAGCAGGAGGAGTTTCAATAACTTCTAATTCAACAAAGTTTGGTAAATCAATACCGATGATTTTGCCATCGTGCATTAAAATTTGAATGTTCATATTTTCTTTTAAATATTTAACGCCATCGCCAATAGCAGCGCCTGACACTGGCATTTGTTCATAAGATTCTAAATCCATAACAATGAAGTCAGACCCTTCTTTATATAAGTATTGCATTTCGCGTCTGTCTAACATTGCTCTTGCAACTTTTTCACCAGCTCTGAATGTTTTTTCAACAACTTGGCCAGTCATAACGTTTTTTAACTTTGAGCGTACAAACGCCGCACCTTTACCAGGTTTAACGTGTAAAAATTCAACAACAGACCATAAACCATTGTCTAGTTGTAGTGTTAACCCTGTTTTTAAATCATTTACTGATATCATAAAATATCCTTTTAATTACTATCAACCAAAATTTTATCACAAAGTAGATTTTTTACATAAAAATTTTCATCATTTCTTAGCTTTTGTAACAATTCTATTTTAGGATTTTTCATCTTAATTAAAATTTTCGCCGCTTTTTCTCTGATGGTATAATCTAGGAAATTTGAACATATATCTACAATTGTTTCTATTTTTTCTTGAATATATTCTTCTTTTAAAATTTCACTTAGAGCTTCTAGTGACCAATATAAATTAAATAATTTTTTATTTTTTGCGTGGTTTTTTTTATCTCTCATTTTATTTTCCTTAAACACCCCAAACTCTTTTTCAAAGTTTTTAAAGTCTTCAAGTAGTTCTAAAATGTTATTTATTAAAATAGGGAAAAAAGTTTTAGATAATAAATCATCATTTTTTATAAGCTCAATAACGTTCCTACAAACATTTGGGTTAATGTCTAAAATTCCGTGCAATAAAATATTTAAATTATTTTCATCTAAAAGTAAATTAACATTTTTTTCATTAATTAGATTTAAAAGTGCAAAAGAGCAAGCCTCTCTTGTTGGGCTTTGATGGTTTATTAGATGATGTGTTAATAAATTTATTTCTTCTTGATTGTTTGCCGATTCAAGTGCTAGAAGTGCAAAGCACTTAATGCTCTCATCTTCTTGTTTAAGAACGCTATACCCTTCATTAGATGAAAGTGTAATAGCTTTATTTACTATGTCGAAATTTTCATTAAACTTTTGCATATATCTAAATATATCATAAGCGCTAATTAAAATTAATGCGTGTTAAATTATACTGAATTTGTATCATGACATAGGTTTTAAAAAATATATAATTAAATATAAGGGAGTAAATATGAACTTTTTAAAAAAATTATTCGGCATATGTGATAAACAAGACTACATTGGTCTATCTGAATTTTCAAACAATTCAGCTACTTATGATGATTTAAAGCCTGTTAAAAAAGATGGTGCTAAAAAAGAAATGACACTGTCAGATATGCTAAGAAGAACAAGCGAAGTTTAGATTATATATTATACAATTAGTTAATGAAAAAACTGTTTTAAAGCTCAATAATATAAATACCACAGTATTAAGGAGTTTATTATGCCTGATTTTTCTACTTTTTTCAACTACATTGATGATGGCAAAAAGCTTGACGATAAAAAGCTTTTACTAGCGCTTAGATATCTATTGGCATCTGAGTATGAAGCCATACAACTTTACGAGCAAATTTATGAAGCTGCCACAAATGATCTGGCCATAAGAGTGTTAAAAGATATAACAAATGAAGAAAAAGCCCACAT
>CAYJMX010000049.1:0-9151 GCA_964371485.1 uncultured Gammaproteobacteria bacterium
TGAATGAACCATGGTTTATTATATCTTTATATTCAGGTTTAATGTCGCCATTTTTAATTGCAAGGGCGCCTTTAATAAATTCTCCAATTTCAGGATTGTTTCCACCTGGTTTTCTTGAATAGTTGAATATGTCTGGTCTTCCAGTGTGCACTGTGCATTCGCTATTATCAGTTTGAGTAGTTGGCGAATGCGCGTGATCATATGGATATAAGTAATAATCGCCAGATTGAACGCCATCGAAGAAATATGTGTTTACCATTGGAAGCATTGTTTGTAATGCTGTTGTAAACATTACCCAAGGAGCTCCACCAAAATACATAGGGCTAGGATCGTCATGTGTTGTCATTGAACCTAGTAGTGATTTTGGAGAATCAGCCCTATTGGACATTTCAATGTTATCTTGCATATAATCAAAAATTTGATCAGCAGTCATAGAGTGAGTAATGTGGAATTGTCCATAATATGAATCAAAACCTGCTCTTAATTGATCTTCTGGTCTATCAAAAGGCATATTTAACTGCGGAGAAGCATCTTCATATGTGTATGATTCAGCTAGCCAGCCAAATTGCGGGTCGATTGTTTGAGAATATGGAATAATTACATTCCAAAATTCAGTAGGTTTAGCACGAGATACGTCTGCTCTTATGCCATCAATACCTAAATCGATACAAGCTTCAACATATTGCTTATGAAGATCTAACACGTCTGGATTTAATTCTCTTTTTGCTTCATCGTTCCAAACTTTGAACATTCTGATATCTTGCCAGCCTTGTGGTGTTTTATCTTCACCGTTTGCTTCTTTTGCCATCATATGTGGGTATCTTTGAGCGAAAGCATAGCTAGCGCAAGATGGAAGATCAAGCATAATTTTCATACCACGCTTGTGTGCTTCATCAATAAATTTTTTGAAATGATCGTGCGCTGTACCTTCAACGTTTGGATCTTTTAAATTTGGATCAACAGCCAGTTTGCCATCTTTTGTAACAAACTCATCTGGAGAATATAGTGAACCTGCTGTACCCATTGCTTTTGTTTTTCCGGTTGGGTGAACAGGTAATACGTGCAATGTGTTTATACCCATTGCTTTTAGTTCATCTAGTCTGTCAATAGCGTTAATGAAGTTTCCAGAAATTTCACCATTTTGAATAAGGCCATTTCCATCAGTATCTTGAGCATTCATTACTCTTGGAATTACGCCAATAATGTTTGCTTGGTTGTTCATTAACATATCTTTTAAATCATTTTTATAATTAGAATTTTGTGCTGTTGTGCTTTGTTCTACTTTGTTTACATTGATTGTTGGTAAGATTTGACTGTTTTGTTTGATAATGTACTTGCTTAAAAGTGGGTTGAAGGGCATTTTTTCTTGAATTTGCTCTTCTGGTGGTTTTTGAGCTTCAGGTTTTGGAGGTTGCGCTAGTACATTTGGTACAACGTATGGGTTAATATTCATATTATTATTTGTTTGCATCTTTGCCTCCGATGTCCTGTTTGTTCACTTTTCCGAAGAACAACTGTGGTATTAAAGTTAAGCCTAACGCTGCTATTGTTAGTCCGCCAAACATTTTCATCCAATGTTTGTCATTATACATTTTGCTAGCATTTTCTTTGATTAAATCAACAGTTGCATTACCTACTTTAGCATATTTTGTCTGTGGTGACAAATCGTCAAAGAAGTCTTTGTATTCAAAGTTATAGCCTAAGTGTGCGTGAGATTGAACTCTTCTAAAGATTGTAGAAATTGTATCTTTAGCACCTTTAAGAGCATCAAGAACTGTGCCATCACAGTTTTCAATAGTTTTAGGGTCAAGGTCGCTGTTGAAAGTTAATCTGAATATTTTTTCACCGATTTCATTGTTACCACTTAAGAAGCACTTGTTAGAAATGCCATTCATTGTAGTTTCAAAAGAAATGCTACGTGCAATTTTTTCAGCATCTGAGTATTGAATAACATCAGCACCGTTTTTGTTGATTGCTTTAAATAATTCAGACATATCATCAGCTGAAAGACCAAGTTTTGTAGCTTGAGCAGATTTAAAGTTTTCAATTAATTCTTCGCTCACGCCTTCTTTGCTCATTAATTCAGCATAATCTCTTAGAGTTGTTCTAAATGCTGAAGCATCTTGTCCTTTTGTTTCAAATGCTGTTTGAATTGAATCAAATACTTCAGATTTAGAGTGGATTTCTTTCCACTGCTCTAATAATGTTCCAGTTTGAATTCTTCTTTCAGTGTCAGCTGCTAATAACAATCTGTGATTAGTAGCTTTAATTCCACCAACTGAAGTTTCAGAGAATAGGTCTAATACTTTTCTAAAAGTTGGAGCTTCACCATTGTCTGCTTTTTCAACAAGGCCTCTAATTGCTTTAGATAGTGGGTCATTTTTGCCTTCAGTGATAGAAGAGAAAGCGTCATCTAAATAAGTTCTAATTTTAGATAATGGTGTATCAACATCTAGTGCTTCAAGTTTTGCTTGTTGCTTGCTTGTTTCTCTTACAAGTCCAGCGTAAGAATCATCATCTAGAGTTATATCGCCAAGTTTTTTAGTTAAGAATTCAAAAGCTGATGTTTCACCTTTTCTTGCAAGGTTTAATTCTTCAACTGTTGGGTTTAATCTGTTGATGAAAGCATCTACAGATTTAAAACTATAGTTATTGATAACTGATTCATATTTTTGTCCAACAAGAGTGTTGATGTATTTTGTTGATACGCTTAATTTTGCAGCCATCGGTCTTGTTTGAGTAGCATATGTTTGTGAAACTTGTTGATAGAATGCTTCTAAAGTTTCTTTATCTACTGATGTTTCAGCTTTTTTCGCTATTTTCTTAAATGTCATTAAGGTGTCATTTTCAGCAACAAAGTCAATAGCGTTGTCGATTTGTGCTCTTGAAACAGTAGAAGGCATTTCACCATTTACAGATAGTGAAGCTTTAATTTGATCAAGGTATTCTCTAACTGGGATTTCATCACCTTGATTGTCTAAAATTTTACCTTTTTTAGCAGCATCTTCAAACGCTTTTTCTAGGCTTTCAAAGCTAATGCCACCTTTTTGTTCAACAAGTTCTTTATAAGTTTTTTCAAGTCCATCTTGAATTACTTTAGACTCGTCAGTTAATCTTTTGAAAATGTTCTCATTATCAATATCGCCAAGTTTCATTTCTTCAAGAACAACTTTTAGAGGGTTAAGCGCATCTGCTAGAGTTGCAAAAGTTTCTTTTGTAGGAACTTGTGTGCCATCACCAATTACAGATTTAATTGTTTTAGCACCTTCTGTGCCAAACAATGGAGAGCTTGCTTTTCTTAAAGCTTTCTCATCAATATTGTCTGCGTTTTTAAGAACATTCTTATAGTTTTGATCTACAACTAAGTCAGTTAAAGGTTTTTCCATAGCGTTACACAATAAAGAAGTAACAAGTGGAGAAGCACCAGCAGTTAACATCCAAAGAGTATTACCTTGAAGTGCAACTTTTCTCATATGGTCTTTAACTACATTTTCATAGTTTGGAGTATCTTGAGGAATACCAAATTTGTCCCCAATTTTCTTTAACTCATCTTTTGAGTATAAATCTGGAACATATTGGTTGTCTTGGAATAAGTTTTTCTTTCTTCCTTGAGAGTCAACAAATTTTTGTCTAATGTCAAAACCGAATTTATTTTCAAGTGGTTTTGCAATTAATACTTCAGGCCACAATGCCATAGTTGAGAAGAATGTGCCAAAGCCTAAGAATTCCATTAACCCTTTAGTTTGAGTACCACGACGAGTTGATAAGAAAGCCGCAATACCTAAGCCGCCAAGCTTTAAACCTACGTCATTAAATCTTCCAAGGTTGTGATCGTTAGATTTACCATCTTTTAAAGCTTTTGTTAAATTAACAACGTCTTTTCCTGTATCAGAAATGCCAGTTAATGTAGCCGAGAATGGATTTTGCTTCTTAACTAGATAGCCTTCAGATTTCAATGGAGCAACAGTATGTGCGTTTAATTTGAATGCAGAGTACGCGCTTTCTTTTGCCACTTGTGCTTGAAGTTCTTTGTATGATTTAGTTTGTGGTGTATTAGTTAAATATTTCATTACTTATGCACCTCATATTCTTTAGACTTGTCAATTGTTGTTTCAGGTTTAGTTTTTGCCTTAAAGTTAGATGTAGCGTTTAAAACGCCAAGAACTGATGAAGCTAATGCTCCAAAGATTAACGTTCTACCAGCATATTTAGATAACTTATTAAAGCCTTTTCCGTTTCCGTTATATAACTGTTTTCCAGCTTCAACAAATTTCTCACCTACGTTTTTAGCATAGCCTTTAATTCTTTGAGCCATAGTGCCTGCCGCTGGGAATACAGCTTTTTTCTCAAATGGTTCTTGTACTGCAAAAGCTACACCAAGAGCTGACCAAAGCGGGAAGCTTAATGATTTAGCAGCATTAGCCTTTGTCGCCACTTCAACAACTTTGGGCTGAACAAGCTGGTTTGGAGCGTCTTGCTCTTCTTTATAGCCCATTTTCTTTGCAATTTTGTCATACCATGCGTATTTGTTGCCTTGCTTTTCGCCTTGATCTTCTAGTAATTTCCAGTATGGGAAATCTACGCTTTCAAATACTCGGTGGTATTCAACGCCAGTTAAGTTTTTGTCGCCGGCATGCTCTGGTAATCTGTGTACGACTTTTTTATAACGCGTATCAAGGTCTACGCCAGTTTGAGCTTGTACACCTTTATTAATAAGTTGATTGCTTAGCCATTTACCAACAGCGTAGAACACTACGCCAGTTGCCATTTTTCTACCATTAAGACCCGCAAAGAACTTGTCTTTCGGGTTGTAGCCTTTGTTTGCTGCGTTAAATAAAGCTATCATAGCAGCTGAACCTGCTAGGTTTGGAATTGCGCCCATTGATAAAAACTCATAGAAATTAGAGTTTTTAGAGCCCGATAGCCCCTTTGGCGCATAATGAAATACGCTTTTTGTAAATTTATCAGCAGCAATTTGTGCACCTAATAATGGTGTCTTTTTTATAATCTGATCTTCTGATTTCCCTGCTTCCCCATGCCACTTATCTGGCACTAAATAGGAGTTTTTAGGGATGTTTGTTTGAATATTTTGAACCGAACTCACGTTAATTTTGCTCCAAGCCTAACATACACATATATTTATACAAAAAGCAAACATAGTAAAATCTTGACACTATTTTTTGCAAACTTTACAATGATTTACAAATTGTTTAACACCTAAAATATATTTTAGTAGATTAAAACACAAAAGTTATGTAAAATAAAGCATATGGAAAATTTCAGTTTTCAAAAAAGCGTCAATATGGCAGATGAAATCAGCAGTTTTTATACTTCCGATTCTCAAATTTTGCTACTTTATGGCAGTGTTTTATCAAGCAAGTATGAATATTTAAGTGAAGCCTTAAAGAAAATCGAGCATGGCAGTTTGGTTTTTAGGCATCATTGCTTTGAAAGCACTACCGTGGATGATTTCCTATTGAACTTTTATGACTCTTTCAAAAAGTTTGCTTTTAAAAAGAGAGTCGTGCTTAAAAAAGCACTGGGTGATGGCTTTAAAAATCGTGTAAATTCTTACTTTAGCAATACAGATAAAAAATCTCTTATTGTTGTTGAAAATTTTGAATACATCGCAGAAAACACTGAAATATTGAGTTTTCTATCTCATCTGGCGTCGTTTAATCAAGTTAAAATAATACTAGTTTCAAGCTATAAAGCCAGTTCGTATTTTTCAAACAATTCAATTGATATTCAAACACTAAGTGTCGGTGCAAACGATCAAAATGCCGTAAAGTCAAAGCTTGCTCAAGCAGGCATTGAGCTTTCTCAAGAAGATGAAATTGAATTTTATGATATAACTGAAGGCTATGGCTTGTATGTCGATATTTGCATTTCTTATACTCAATTTGCAAACACGCAAATTGAAGATTTAATAAAAGAATATAAAAATAGGAACATGTCTTTTTCTGATTTTATTACCCAAAAAAGCTTGTCTTTAATTCCAAACACGTATTTTGATTTCTTAAAAACACTAAGTGCGATAAGTCATGACGTTAGTCTAGATTTTATATTGGCCTACAGAATGGGCGACACAAAGCAAATAGATTATTTAAACCGTGGACTTGTTCTAGAGAGAAAAGACAATAATTTTCACCTCAGACAGTTTTTTAAAGAACATTTCTTCTCTAATTTATCTGTGCAAGAAAAAATAAAAATATTAGAAAACTTAATCCTTGTATATAATAATGAACTAGCTAAAAGCCCAGCAGATAGATTGTTGAGGCTATCAAGAGAAAGCATCAGGGGGCAAATTCAAGTCTTAGAAAAAAGATTGCCACAGGTTAACAAGCAGGTTCAAGTTAATCAAGAAAAATTTTCTTATGTTACTTTAGCAAAAGAAGCCAATACTCCTTGGTTTGATAAAAATAATGAAAATAAAGATGCCCTTGAGAGTGAAAAAAATAAAATAAATCAAGAAGCCCCAATGAGTGAAGAGGACGCAAAAATTCTTATAGAATATAGAAAAAGGATGATTGCAAAAAAAGAGCAAGAACAAAAAGAGGTTGAACATTTAGATTTTGCAAAGAAATTCCAGCTAGCGCTTGATTTTGAGAATAAATATGAATACAAAAAAGCAATTGAAATATTTGCCAACTTGTTATCAAATCAAGAGGACGAGTTACAGAAAATTGAAATACTAGAGCACTTAGCGCTGTGCTGTAAGAAAATTAATCATCTAGAAAATGCAATTCAATACTATAATCAAATTCAAGAAGAATATGAAAAAAGAAATGATAGCGCCAATCAATTTAAGTTTATTTTAAAAGTTGCAGATTTGTATAGAAAATCGTACAGGCTTGATTTAGCCAGATATGAATATGAAAAAATTACAAATAGCGATGCTGCCACACAGAGTATGAAAATAAGAGCATACATAGCTCTTGGTGATATATTTGATAATGAAAATAAGGTAGAACAGGCAATTGATATGTACAATCTAGCGAACTCGCTTGGAATGCCAAATGATGATTCTAGTGCTCAAATTGCATACAAACTTGCCGTTTTATATGATGATATTCAAGAAATAGATTTAGCATTAGAATTTTATGGAAAAAATATTGAACAAGAAGGCAATCCCTATTTATCTCAAAGTTATTTAAATGTGGGGTTAATATATGCCGAAGAAAACAAGATGAACGAGGCGATAAGTTTTATCTTAAAGGCAAAAGAAATAGATGAAACAAACGGTAATGTTCAAGGGATTTATCACGCCGCAAGTGAGCTAACTAAGATTTATGAAATAATAAACAAGGATTATTCCATAAGTTATGCTCAAGAAGCCCTTGATTGTGCGATTATTTTAAAAGATAATTACAGAATAGCGTTTTCGCATATTGAACTTGGCGACTTGCATTATGGCCTTTCAAATGACAAAGATGCTTTAATTAATTACTTTGAAGCTAAAGTGGTACTTGGTGAAAATGCCCTAGAGCAAAATATTCAAATTGTTGATCAAAGGATTAATGATATGAAAGTCAGAATGAATGTAGATGAATTTAATAGTATAGAGGCGCAATATGCTTAATGAAAAAAACTTAAATCTTTTAAAAGAAGGTTTTAATATCGAGCTTGATGATTACCTTGTCAAAAGGCTAAACAATTGGTATGAAATTTTTGTGAATTACAATTCTCACACAAATCTTATGTCAAAGGGTGATATGGATAAGATTTTTGAAAAGCATGTGTTTGACTCGCTTGGTATTTTAAAGTGGGATGAATTTGACCCTAGTGTGCCACAAAAGATATTAGATGTTGGAACAGGCGGGGGCTTCCCTTCTGTAATTTTAGCGCTTGTTTTTCCAAAGCTTGAAATTTTAGCCAATGATTCTAGAATTAAAAAAATAAATTTCATAATCGAGGCAAAAGATATCTTGGATATAAACAATTTAAAAATATCATACGCAAGAGTAGAGGACCTTGAACCACTAGAATGTGACATTGTTACTTCTCGTGCCGTTGGCACTATCCAAAATGTATTAAGATTAAGTAAAAAGCATATTAAAAGTGGTGGGCATTTTGTAATTTATAAATCTAAAGGATTGGATGAAGAATTATCCGAATTCAGTGATTATCCTGTAAAAACATATTCCTATAATTTACCACTAGAAGAGCATTTTGAGAGAAAAGTTGCAGTAATTAAACTTTAAGGCTAGGAACAAATACCCACTCCTTTCGTCTAAGCTTTAACAGGCAAAAAGTTGAGGAGTTAAGAGATGAGTATAAATGCGCAAATTTTAGATGAGCAAATTTTAGATGGGGTGATAAACAATAATCAGGAGATGGCCTTTGAAGTTGAGGATGAACAAGACAAAGAGCCAAGAGTGTTTTCTGCTATCGCAAATAAAGACGAAGTCTTGCAGATGTATTTAAAAGACATCGGTAGGGTGAAATTATTAAATCGCGATAGTGAGAAAAACCTTGGGAAAGAAATTAAAGAAGGGTCGAAAGAAAGTTCTATAATTGCGCAGAAAAAACTTGTGCAAGCAAACCTTCGTCTTGTGGTATCTATTGCAAAAAGATACACAGGACAAGGCGTGTTGTTTATGGATTTGGTTCAAGAGGGGTCTTTGGGTTTAATAAAGGCGGCACAAAGATTTGATTATAAAAAAGGATTTAAATTCTCCACATATGCCACGTGGTGGGTAAAACAGGCGATAATTCGCGCTATTTCAAATTCTTCTCGTTCAATAAGAATACCAGTTCATATGAGTGATAAGATCCGTGCGGTAAAAAAAGCAATTCTTAAATTGAGTGTGCAAAACGGCAAAGAGCCCAATAATTTTGAAATTGCAAAGTATTTAGATATGGATGAAAAAAAAGTTGCAAATATTAAAAAATCCATGATAAAAGAGCCGATAAGTCTTGATACGCCAGTTGCTCAAGACCTGTCACTTGAAGACTATATTTCTGATGATGAGTTTAAAATTCCAGATAAGACTGTTGAAAAAAAGTGTCTTTCAAAAGATGTTTTAGTGGCACTAGATGTGCTAAATCCAAAGCAACGCTTTGTTGTTATAAATAGATTTGGACTAGATAATCAAGAACCAACGACACTTGAAGAGCTTGGTAAAATGCTTGGTTTTTCAAAAGAAAG
>CAYJMX010000050.1:0-9125 GCA_964371485.1 uncultured Gammaproteobacteria bacterium
AATATATCTGGTTCGGTTACAAATTCTCGCGACTCAATCGATATAAATGATACAGCTGAGGGTGGCATTACAATATCTGGTGCAATTCAAAACACTATAGGTGACACAGTTATCAACAATGATGCTAATGGCTCTATTGCTCTAACTGCCACAGGAAGTATTACAAACAATGTTTCTGGTAACCTAACAATAAACAATGGTTCAACAGTCGCTGGCTCTGGTGCCATAACAACAGAGAATGGCTCAACAATTGATGTTAGATCTGGTAAAATTGTTGTTGAAAATAGATCAAACGCCGGAATGACACTTGCTGGTGATATGACAAATATTTCTGGCGACATTTCATTAATAAACAATAACGGTGCAAATGTTGGTGGTTTAACTGTTGCACATACTGGTAATGTGACTACTAATAACGGCAACATATCTGTTAAAAATATAACAGCTGGTGGTGCGGTTATTGCTGGTGTTATAAAGGCGAGCAATGATGTATTAATTGCACATGAGAATACAAAAGCTGGCTCCAATATCTATAACTACAATGTTGAAGATCTTGTTATTGGTCATACCCAAACAACAGATGCAAATATTGAAGCTGGCAAAAATGTTCAAATGATTGTTAATAACGCAGACATAATTAATGGGCTAGAAATTCCTAATTACAGTGCGCTAACTTATACTTCTGATGAGGCTGCTGGAACTGGCACGTTTAATGAAAATTCTGCAAATAACAGCGCTAATACATTGGCTTATGATAGAACTATGATTAAAGCTGGTGGTAACTTGTCAATGACAGTTACTGATGGAAACATTGGTGAATACTATCAAACTGGCAAGACGCAAGGTCGTGATGAACTGCCTGCTGGTTTTGGTATCGATGGAAAGACTCGTGATTATACAGAAACGCTTAATGTTAATGTTGCAGGCAACATAACTGCTAGCGCTAAAAATAGTGACTCTGCTGATTCTTCAAGAAGATTAATCAACTTGAGAGCAAAAGATTCTAATATGAATATCACTAAAATTGAAGCTAATGGCGACGTAATGCTTACTGCTGCAGATTGGAAGCAAAAGGATGATGTTACAGCTGATGCCTTTGCTGAACCTATCAAGCCAAGCGAAGCATATTTTGAAGGCTACTCTATTTCTGGTGGAGAGGTGATCGGTAATAATGTATCTGTTATCGCTAGCGATAATATAGGTTCTGCTTCAAAAACTCTTGTATATACAGCAATTGAAAGCACTACTGGCGACGATGGTTGGGTAAGTGTTCTGGCTGAAAATGACATATTTATTCAGTCAAAAGAAGGCCAAAGCTCTAAGCTTAATCAATTGATATCAAAGAGGGGCAATATCGAATTAGCCCTAAGTGGCGACAACGATGTTATTATTGACATGGTTGCAGGCAAGCACTTGTATATTAACAGTACGGGTAAAAACCTTACTATTGTAAATCTGGGCGCAGCTGAAGATGGTAATTCTCTTCTAGAAGACGATATTTTATATAATCACGATAGAATTAGACTTGGTGAAAATGGTGGTGGCATCCCTGAAACAGTTGCTATAATTGTGTCAGATTCAACACCTACTGATGCAGATCAAGGATATTCTACATTAAATATCTATAATGCGTTTGTAAAAGGTTATGATGGAGATCTATCTGTTGTAAGAGATTTCTCGGATCTAACTAGACCAAATCAAAATGCCGAAATAGCTAGACGCAAAGGTCTGCAATATCAAACTACAGGTGGTGTGCCAGAGATTATTGACACATTCTCCGAAGTTAGTTTAATGGCAGATAAAATCATTGCAACTGATGCTAAGGCGCCAAATTCTTCTATAAAAACCGATAAAAATCCTACTGGATATAGAAACTATGATAGATACTACAAATTAGTTAATAGCGATAAAGGTGCCAAGTTGCTTGAATTCCAAACTAAGGAATTGGCTGATTTAGATGCATCTAAAAATGCTGATGGTACTCTTGCTGAAACTCAAGGCGCTAAAGGGTTCAACTCTTATGATGAAGTTGACGATAAACAATTATCATTCTCTATCAAGGGTGTTTCTCGCTCTGTAGTTGAAGCTGCTAAAGGCACAAGAACTAACTTTGATGAGTTTGAAAAAATTGATTCACTAGAGTTCTTTGAAAACCTATATCAATTCTTAGATGGCGAAAATTATCAAGCAGATGAAGTAAGACTGTCTTTCAACTCTTCAGATTACGCTGAACAACAGTTCACTATGGGTAACACAGTAAACCGTGGAATGCTATTAAATACTCTGTTTGCAGATAATTCATATGTTGACACTGAAGACCTTAACTTCACTATTCTTGATGCGGTAATTGATAGTTATGCTGAATTTAGAAACGGTAACAGAGGCGCTCAAGGTGGAACTGATAATTACGGTCCAAACGCTACGCATCCTCACAGATGGGTTATTGCAGTTGACGAGCAGAAAAGAGCACTTTCTGAGTTTGATTCTATAGGTATTTCTGCGCTTTACTATACTGAATTAACTGGTGCAATGTCACTAGATCTTGGAAATATAATTAGAATTTATTCAAAGGCACCTGCTGTTTACTACAACCCTTATGAAGTTTATGTAACTGCGCTGAATGAAAACAGTTTCACAAGATTAACTTATAAGGATGATAAAATTCAAAAAGTGACAACTACACCTGAGTTTGATGATGTTAATAAGGATACTCACACGAAATCTACGAGAACCAACCTAAGATTCTCTGTATCTTCGACTGCAGATGGCACATTGCTCGTTTCAAATACAACTGATACATCAGGATCTTCAATTGGTAAAAATGTTCCAACAAGAATAATTGACATACTTGATATCTCTACTACTGGTATGCAATTATCTTATGAGGGCGATCTAAACAGAGGCGATATCTTCACTATGAGCTTAACTCTTGATGATATTTCTGTAGATGTAAGCGTTCAGGTAATGAGATTAATATCTGGCAAAAAAGCTGGTGTGAAATTCTTAGATCTTGATGATTCACTAGCAAATAAAATTCTATATATTAAAATGTTGGCTAAAGACAAAGACGATAGAAGGGAAAAGACTAAAAATAAATTATCTGGCAGGTAGATACTGTTGATGTTATATTTAGATAAGAGACTGGAAGAATGAGAAAAAAGATAATATACTTGATTATAATGGGATTTTTAGTTCAACAAGCTGCCTTGGCCGAGTTTGTGCCATTTGGCCCTGCTACTGGTAGCTCAAGCCAAAAGAATCTTCAACTATTACAGCAACAGGAATTTATAAAGCAAGAAAAAGAAGACTTTAAGCAAGTACAAGAGAGAAATAAAAAAGAGGATAAAAAGAAAAAAGAAGAAAAAAAGCAGGTAGATAAGGCTAAAAAAAAGACACCTGTAAAAAGAGCTAAAGCTTCTGAGTACGCCACAAAAGGTGTGTATATAGAAAAATTCATAATCCCAGATTCTCAAATTCTATCTAAGTCTGAAATGGATGAAATATTTGGCCCATTAACTGAAACAAATGTCCATTTTGAGCAAATCAAAGATGCTGTACAGCAAATTAATATTATGTATGCCAAAAAAGGTTATGTTACAGCAAGGGCTTTTTTGCCAGTGCAAAAGATTAAAAGTGGCATAGTTAGAATTGATCTAATAGAAGGCCGTGTCGGTAAGTTTAATGTAGAAAATAACAAATGGACAAAGACCTCTTTTGTTGAAAAAAGAATGACACAAAAGCCAAATGAGCTTTTTGATATTGTAAAATTAGAGCAAGATATAGTCGCGTTTAATCGCTACAACTCTGGAGTGAGCTTAAAAGCAAGTTTGTATCCTGGAAAGGCTGATGGTACGACTGATATCACACTTGAGGCGCAGGAAACTTTTCCATTCAGGGTGACAGGACTATTTGATAACGCTGGGCGACACACAATTGGTGAACTAAGGGGTGGTGTTATGGCTCAAGCTGACAGCTTGTTGGGCTATAGAGACAAACTAACTCTTGGTACTTACATGAGCAAATCTTCCGTTACTCCGTTTGTTGATTATAATGTCCCTGTTAATAAATACGACGGTAGAGTCGGGTTTTACTTCTCATCAAGTAATTGAACCATTATTGATGGCCCATTTCAAATGTTTTACATTCAAAGTAGATCGTACAACTATTCGCTGTACTATACTCACCCGCTTGTAAGAAAACCTAAGTTTGAATTAAGTGCTTATGCTGCTGCAAATTATAAGCAAGCTACGACATCTTTTGATGGTCACGATTTATATACCGATCAAATTAGTGCTGCTCAACTTGCCTTAAATGGTAGATATGACAGTAAAAGAGGCATTTGGTATGGTTTTCAAGATTTTTACCACGCATTTCCTATTATGCAAGAAGCATCTAGATATTTTAAATATAGTGGTGGTATAACCAGATTGCACGATTTTGGCCACGGCGTTATAGCTCAATTAAGAGGTAATTACCAATTTGTTCCTCAAGATGTTATTCCATATGTCGATCAGTTCCAAAGTGGCGGTATCGCTACTGTAAGAGGTTATTCTGAGGGTCTACTTGTTGGTAAAAGTGGTTACTTTTTAAGTGCTGAGCTATTGTTCCCTATTTTACCTTCAGAAATTACAATTAAAGTTAAAGACAAAAATGAAAAAGCCGAAGGCGTTGTTGATATTGCTAGTCAAAATCAAGGCGAAGCTAGACTTATGGCCGCCCTTGATGAAGATAAAAAAATCAAAAATAGCAGTAGTAGCTTAAACTATGTATCACAAGAGGGATTTGACCCTAATACATCAAACAACATTGTTAAATTGAATATAAAAAATCCAAAGCCAAGTAATGTAAAAACAAGAACAGTTCCGTTTTTAGGCAAGTACGTAAAGGGTATTGTTTTTGTAGACCACGCGGGTGTGTTACCTTTTAAAGGTGAGGGCCCTGGTGTTCAGCCATATGACGCTAATGACTTCCTTGCAAGTGCTGGTATGGGCTTAAGAGTTGAATTGCCGGCTGATTTAACTGCTCGTTTATATTGGGGTTTTCCTTTGATTAACAACTCGCATGAGCAATACACAACTCGTGCCAACTGGGGTAGATTCCACTTTGAACTATCTTTAACTCCAGATATCGAGAAATTGTTAAAACTTAAGAAATCTCGTGAAGCGCTATAGATTTGCTAAATTGAGCCACTTTAAAAAATAGATACTACTGCAATGTTGCATTAATATAATTTTTGAATCTGCTCTTTTAGATCTTTGTCCAATTCTAAATGTTTTTCAAAAAAACCAGAAAATTTTGTTAGTCTGCTGAACATTTTTTCCGATATAACGTGTTCTATTTTACAAGCATTTTCAATGGCTTCTTGTTCGCTTAATAATAAAATATTTTTTAAAAAATCTGTTAAAACCCTGTGTTTTTTTAAAATTTGTTTTGCAATTTTTGTTCCAAGTTCTGTCATAATAACAGGCGAATATTTTTCCTGAGTTATAAGATTTTTGGATTTAAGTATGCTTAATGCTTCTGATACTGACGATTTTTTGACATCAAGTGCCTTTGAAATATCGGTAACTTTTGCACCACCTTCTTTAACGCAGATGTTGTAAATGGTTTCTAGATAATCTTCTTGATTTGCACTAAGTTTAATCATTTAATAACTATAGCACAGATTTCATACCATGTGTTAAATATTTACATGTCTAATTTGATAACCTTCAGCTGTTAAAAGTCCAGTAGTTGTGTACTTTTAATTTAAATAAATTCTTTCTTGCAAAAAAAATAATTAGTGATATGATTATATTGTTAGTCACCCCTAACAATATAAATAATCGGAAATAAAAAAAATATTTTTTTGAAAAATTTGTTAGTTTTAACTAACAAAAAATGTAAGGAAGGCAGTATAAGTGTCAAATAAAGATAATATGAAAATTGAAAATATAATTGATTTTAAAAAAATGAATTCAGATTTAAGAGTCTTTAATCATCATATTTATGAGTACAAAAAAGGCTTAAGGCTTTTGATCCTTACAACCGAGAAAAAAGAGTACAAGGAAAAAATTATTCATAGATTGAATCAAATGAATGTTGATTATGTCATCTCTGATTTAAAAAATGACAATAATAAAATTAATGTTTTCTTTGGTGATGCTTCGTGTGTGCAAATAATCAAAAATTTTGGAAATGATATTTCCAATTTAAGCAATTTGAACCCTGAACAAGACTTTATATTGGGCGCTATGCTTGGTTATTGCCGAAAGCAACAGTGTGAAAGATACTTAAAATTAAAAAACAAAGAAGAAAATAAATTCGTAGAAGGAGGATTTAATGGAAATTAATGTATTTTATGGAACTGAAACAGGAAATTCTGAAACACTGGCAAGTAGCTCAGCGAAGGCGCTAGCGGCTGCTGGCTTTAATGCGTCATCTCAAAGTTTAGAGGGTGTTAGTGTGGAAGATTTATCCAAGCTTTCTAACGTATTAATAATTACTAGCACATGGGGCGATGGTGAACCACCTTCAAATGCAACTGACATTCATCAAGAACTGGCTACAACATCTAAATCATTGGCTGGTTTAAACTATGCTGTACTTGGAATTGGGCAATCATTTTATGATAACTTTTGTCAAACTGCAAAAGATTTTGATGAATACCTAATAAAAGCTGGGGCAAAAAAGATTGTTGAAATAGAGCTTTGTGATGATGATTTCGATGATAAATTTCCAGAATGGATCGCAAAAATAGTTAGTTCACTAAACGCATAGAAAGATTTATATGAAATTGCAGCCTATTAAAACCAGAGTTAGATATTCCCACACAACGCATAAGTCAGAAAGAAATAATGTCAAAACTCAATATGCCAGCTCGCCAAATCCTCTTGGATTTTTAAGAGATAAAAATTTTGGTACTTCGCTCATACATAAAAATCAGGTTTGCTTCAGAGGAAACCCTGAAGCATCCACTGATGCAAAAGTGGGTGCGGCGCTTTTGTATTTGCCAGCAGATGATATTGTTGTTGTTAGTAAAGACGCAAAAAAAGCTCAAGGTGACATTAAAAAGTATCCGGAAGCTTTTTCGGGAATGATAAACAATATACATCTTATTACTGATGAGAAAGTCTTTTTAAAGATGCAGTCAAAAATCAACCATCTTTGATATTTATAGATGAAATAGATGCTATTGGTAAAAAAAGAGGGTCAAAAGATGTTTATGGCGACAAGGTATTGAATACAATTCTTGCCTTAATGAGTGATGTGGAAAAGCAAGATAATGAGGTATATATGATAGCGGCTACAAATAATTATGAAATACTTGATCCTGCTTTAACGCGCTCTGGTAGGTTCAGTGTAAAAATAGAAGTTGGCTTGCCTGATAAAAAGGGACTTTTGGCCTTGCTTGATTTATATACCAGAAATGAAATCATGGATGAGAGTGTTAATAAAGATGATATCATTAATTTACTAGAAAAGGCTAAGTACTCTGGCGCTGATGTAAAATATCTCGTAGAAGAGGCCAAGGATTGCGCTTTTGAGAGACTAGGGTTTTTTGAACTAATGGAAGATGAGTCATTTACACAGGAAGATATGTCTAGATACAAGATTACAAATGATGATGTAATGGTTGCATACAAAAGAATAAAGAACAACAAGAAAGGATAATTAAATGAAAATTTCAAATCAAGTACAACAAGGACAACCAAATTTTATGGCAACACCGAAACAAATTTTAAATGCACTAGAGGTAACACCGATTTGCCCGGGAAAAACTAGATTTCTTGGTTCAGTTGCTGATGCCTTTTCACAACTTCAAAATAAATTGGCTAAAAACCCTGATTTTGACTCTTTTGAATACAATTTAACAAAGTCAAATGACATACCTGAATTTATTAAAAACACAAACCTTGCTGATAAAACAGGCGATGTATTTTTATTTAAAAGTGTAGATGAACAGCTTCAAAATGGCGCATTTGAGTGCTCTCCGACTTCAAAATGCGGATGCGGAGCAGGCAAGACTCTTGCAAATTTTGCTGCTGATTTATTAAAAATGTTAGGTGTTGAAAACCCAGAAAAAATCGTTATCAAAAAATAGGTGTATCGTATTTAACTCTACACAAAATTTGCCCGCTAACTTGCGGGCTTTTTATTTTTGTATTTTGTGGCAATGTTTTACGTAAAATTAGTGTAGTGACTTAACGTTTTGCGAATTAAAACGTTTCCACCTAAAGTTAGGATATGTAATTCTTATTTGCCCCCAATTTATGCTAGTTTTTGCCTCGCCCTTATTTCTATTTGTCTCCCAAGAGTGTATGAAGTCTATTCCGGCGTGATCAATAAAATAAAGTTTTTTAGTTATTATTTCAACGTCTTTGTTTGGGTCAATCTCCTCAAAAATCTTTATCATCGTTGGAAGTTGCAAAAATGTAATACTGCCTCTTAGGGTTATCTGCACCAAGTTTCTGTCCTTGTATTCAAGCACTTTAAAGTTAGATTTTAGAATATTGAATGTATTTTTAAACAATGCCACCACAAAGCCAATTACAATTCCTTCAAACAGGTTTGTAAATAGAATTGAAACTAGCGTAACGGCGTAAACAAAAAACTCGCCTCTGCTTAATTTGAAAAGGTTTTTAGCTCCATCTACATTTATCAGTTTATAACCCGTGTAAACAAGTATGGCTGCAAGTGATGCCATTGGGATATAGTTTAGAATAAAAGGAAAGGCTAATACGAAAAGTAAAATCCATATTCCATGAAACACAGCTGAAGCTCTTGTTTTTGCTCCGGCGTTAATGTTTGCCGCCGATCTTACTATTACCCCTGTAATTGGGAGGCCGCCAACGCTACCGCATATGATGTTACCAATACCTTGAGCGATAATTTCCTTGTTATAATCCGTTTTTGAGCTTGTTGACATTTTATCAACAGCATTTGATGTCAATAAAGTTTCAGCACTTGCAATGAATGTCACAATTAAAACACTTATTATTATATCCACATTTTTCAAATTAGATAAAATATTTCCAAACTCTAAAAATGTTGCACCGCTAAAAAAGTTTTCTTCAACTTTTAAATAATTGATATCAAAATGAAAAACAAGGGCATATAATGATGCAAGTACCACGGCAACAAGG
>CAYJMX010000051.1:0-6141 GCA_964371485.1 uncultured Gammaproteobacteria bacterium
CTACCTGTTTTTACAAGCATTTTGTTTATAATACTTTTTTCTAAGAGCATAATGTCGCCTACTGACATTGCTTTAAGCTCGTTAAGCGTGATTTTTGAATAGCCAGCTTCAATATCAACATCTGTTGTAATTTTTTTATATTCTTCATCAACTCTTGTTGTATCAAGCGCGAAATCTTTTGATTTAAGCCTTTCTTTTGGAATGCTTAGAACTATTTTTGAATGTTTAGAGTTTTTATCTTTAATGATAATCACAAAATTGTAAACATCTGGCTTTTTTAAATCATATTTTGAACTCTCACTTTTGTCTTTTAAGTTATTTTCAAAAGATTTAAACAAATGATCACAGAAGGTATTTATTATTTTTACCTCTAGCTCTGTTAAATTCACAAGCTTAAATTCTGGGCTAATAGAGCCAAAAGTGTTGTGCAAGAAGAGTCTTATAAAATTACTTGAAAGCCTAATTGTAATAGGGGCGGCACCTTTTACTTGCATTTCACTTGTAAAAAAGACCTCGCCTTTTAAAAATTTGTCGTTTGAAACTTTTTGATAATCGTTTACATCAATTAAAATGCATTCAAATTCTTGTTCAAAAAAGGACTTTATACCATCTTTAATTTTAGGCAATACTGACCCTTCAAATTCAGCAATGACGCTAGAATCTAAGAGTGATTTTTTCATATTAAAAACATTGTCCTTGTTTTTATTCAACTGAATATTACCTTTTTGGCTATAGTTACCCGTAAATATTATATAAATTTAGCGCAACTCGGGCAAATTGTTAATTTTTGTATGCTATTAAGGAAGGAATTTTTTAAATGGATTATCAGACTTTGTTTTTAGTTTTTCTGTTTTCACTATAAAACCACACTTTGAACAGGCTAGAATTTCTTTTGAAGAATCAATAGGGATTAAAATATGCTCGCATTGCGAGTATTCATCTTCATTTTCAACCGCTTCTTTTCTTTTTTTAGTGAATTTGAAACCGCCGTTTTTAATTTTTGTATAAAGTTTTGAAATAAGTTCTATTATGTACATATCTATATATTTAAATTATAATTTTTTATAATGAAAAAGCAAATTAAGAAATTTATATCTTCAACAGTAGACTTTCACGACCTTAAAAATGCACTGAACATAGCTTCAGAATTAGGTTGTGGGGTAGAGATATCTCGCTTTGGAAAATTAAAAGAAATTGAAACCTCATTTGAAAAAACAAAAAAAGAGTATAGCTCTCTTTTAAAAGATTTTGACAATGAAGTCACCCTGCACGGGTTTTTTTCAAACCTAAATGTAGCTTCAAAAGACCCTTTAATTAAAGAAGCTTCAATTAAAAGATATAATCAAAGTTTTGAACTGGCGTGCGAGTTTAACGCTCGTACTGTAGTGTTTCACACTTGCTATAACAACCTTTTAAGGCACAGTGATTATCAACGCTTATTTTTTAAAGAAAATGTAGAATTCTTTAGAGATTTTATTAAAAATTTTGAACAAGAGGGAATAATAGCCACTGTTGAAAATGTGCATGAGCCTAATTTTGATTTCATTAAAATGCTTTTACTTGCTGTTAATTCACCTAATTTAAAGGCAACAATAGATATTGGACATGTCAATTTGCACTCTGATATTTTGACTGTTGATTGGATTAAAGAATATGGCATAATGCTTCATCATATGCATTTGCATAATAATTTTAAAGATGAAGACTCGCACAGTTCTTTATTAAGAGGGGATCTTGAATTTGAGCCTATACTTCAAACTTTAAAAGAAATGTATCTGTATCCAGAATTTACGTTTGAAATTTTTGATGAAGAACATTTAAGAGAAAGTGTTCAATATTTTGATGAATTGTGTAAAAAGATAGATTATTAATTTTTATCTCTTACTTCAAAAGTAATTTCCCACTCATCATCATTTGAATTTTGAACATCTTGAACTTCTTCTCCAACAGCAATCGCGTCTTGAACTGTCTTTTTTTCAATGTCACTGATTGTGTTAATTTCAACAGGTTCATATATATTTTCTTTTTGCTCAAGTTGCGCTATAGTCATTGATGGCATTGATTTGTGGGTATTTTCTTCTATTTCAATTTGCTCAACTTGTTCTACTTGTTCAGCTCCAATAACGTCTTTTATAGAAGTTTCAATTTCATCTTGTTCAACAATATTGTCAATTTCCATCTCGTTTAGCTTTTGCGCTATTGTTTTTGAATTTTCAAATGCGCTATTTTCATTTTTTTCAGGTGTTTCTTGTTGAAGTTTTTGTGAACAAGCAGGAAGCCAGAAGCTGAACGTTGAACCTTCATTTACTTTTGATTGGACAAAAACTTTTCCTTTGTGGTGTTTTTCAATTGCAATTTTAACAAGGTGTAATCCAAGCCCTGTGCCTTTTATAGTGTGAGCATCATTTTCAATTCTATAAAATCTATCGAAAATTTTTGTTTGATGTTGTGGGGCAATTCCTATTCCATTGTCTTCAATGCTTACTTCAATAAAATTAGGGTCCTTAGCGATTTCAGCACGAACTTTAATTCTTGAATCAGGCTTAGAATATTTAATCGCATTTGTAATTAAATTAGACAAAACGCGCTCTATACTTTGCTCGTTATACATAACTTCAGGCAAATCTGGCTCTTTTATTACAGAGAATGTGATTTGTTTTTCATTTGCTAAGATTTTATGATCTTCAATTGAGCGCTCGATTAATGGCATAATATTTTGTTGGAATTTTTCAAGCTTGTCGTTGTTTTGAAGTTTTGAAAAATCTAAAATATCAGAAACCATTTTGTTCAATCTTATTACTTCTTGATTTATTGTTCCAATAAATTCTTTTTGTTCTTCAAATTTAAACTGATCACCATAGTGATATAGCGTTTCAGCATAGCTTGTAAGTATTGTTACAGGCGTTCTTAGTTCATGAGATACATTTGAAATAAAGTCATTTTTAAGCTTGTCTACTTCTGCTTCTTTTGTGATATCAATTAAAATTATAATGTAGCCTAGATAATCACGAGAGTTTGAATACATAGGTGAAATAAGCGATTTAACTACTCTGTCATCAACATTTACGTTAAATTCTAGTGCTTTATTTTCCATAAATTCTAATGGAGTGTTTTTAAATGTAAGAATTTTATCCTTAAAACAAAGTTCGCCATTTGTGTCACAGTAGTTTTGAATAGGCGTTTGCACAATATCCATAGGCGCTACAGAGAGTATTTTTTGCGCTGCTGGGTTAATTAAAGACACTTTATCAAAATTGTCACACACCACAACGCCGTTTGCGATACTCATTAACACGGCTTCAAGCTTGTTGCGCTCTGTAGTTAGTTTATCAACATTTTGTTCTTCATAGCTATGAAGTCTTTTTGACATATCATTAAAAGCGTTAAATAATTCTCTTATCTCGCCAGATGATTGTTTATAATCAATTACTGTACCGAATTTTCCAGATGTGATTTCTCGAACACCGTGGTGCAAAAGTGTAAGTTCTCGAGTGATTAAGAAGGTGTTTATAAGCATTACAATGGTGAATATTACCCACACAAGAGTGAACACAACAAGCATAGAGTTTTTAGTAGTTTTGGCTACAACGCTTGCTAAATCTGCGCTCAGTCCTATTTCTACACTGCCCACGACCTTTCCAATGTCGTTTGTCATTGGTGAATTTACATTTATTTTTGTATATTGTGCTCTTTTATTATAAGCGTCAGTTGTTGTGTAGATTATTTTGCCATTTGAATCTTTAAAAGTTATAAAAGAGATGTCTTTGTTGCTTGTTAAAATCAAATTAGCGTGAGTTTTTAAAAGATTTTGCTTGTATTCTATAGGCGCGTCTTTTGTAAGCTCATAGCTTTGAATGGCAAGGGTTTTAGTTAATAATTGACCAAAGCGACCATATGAATCATATAGTTTTTGTTGGATGTTTGAAATAGCAAAAATCGCCACGGCTACAATTAAAACGGTCGAAATTAACAGCCCTGTAATGATTAATTTATTTTGTGTAGTAAGGTCAATTTTGGGTTTTTTCATCTCAAGCAACATTATAGCATAAGAGAATTAAAAATATCGTGTTATAATTGTGCTATGCAAAAAAAACTTATTACAAAAAATAAAAAAGCTTTTCACGATTATTTAATCTTTGATAAATTCACAGCAGGCATAGCGCTCACCGGTACTGAGATTAAATCTATAAGAAAAGGTGCGATAAATTTAAGGGATTCTTTTATTAAAATTGAAGAAGGCGAAGCGTTTTTGCACAATGCTCATATTTCTTTGTATGAGCAGGGCAATAGGTTTAACCATGAAGAAAAAAGAACCAGAAAATTGCTTTTAAATAAAAAAGAAATTATGAAAATGCTTGGTAAGGTAAAACAGGAAAATTATACAATCATTCCTCTTGAAATGTTTTTCTTTGGGCGTTGGGCAAAGGTTGAAATTGCTCTGTCAAAGGGTAAAAAGCTTTATGATAAGCGCGAAAGTTTAAAGAAAAAAGATATTGATAGAAATATTTCAAAACTGGTTAAAAAGATTTAGGTCTAAAGCTTTCATCTGGTCTTGCGCTGTTTGATTTTACAATTTCATAATATTCATTTTTATCAATATTTAAACCCCATTTTTTAGGGTCAAATTTGATCTTGTTTGTCTTTTTTGGTGGTTTTTTATCCATTTTAATTACATCACAAGTTCAAGCGACATTTTGGTTGTGCTTACTTTAACAAGCACCTTAACAGTGTCAACTTTTACAATAAAAAACGCCTTGTCATCTTGTTTTTCAGACATTTTAAATTTAATATCATAATTTACAAGTTCTTCAACAAATTGATGTATCATAAATATTTCATCGTGAATATAACCTAGTAATGCCTTTTGACCATCTTTATCAATCACCACAAAACCACGGTTTGGAGCAATTTCAGCAGATGTTAAAATTGTTGGTTCAACAAGCTCCTCTTCTGGCTCTTGATTAAGCATATCAGTATATTCTAAAAATTCTTCATCTTCTTGATACTCATCTTCATCTACTGCTATATCATCATATGGGCTTGGTTCATTTTGAACAGGCTCTTGATAAGCTTCTTGTTGGTTTTGTTCATATGTTTCAACTGCCTCTTCTGTATTATCTTCAAAAGATTCAATTGTGTGATGGTTTTCTTTTGCATATTGTGCTTGAGTTTGAGCGAAGCTTTGTTGATATTGTGGCTGTATTGGTTGAGCTTGTGGCTCTTTGTAAAGTCTTCTTGAGCCTCTTCTTCTTGCAAGGCTGCTAACAAACAAAAAGAATGTACCCAAAGCCGCTATTATAAGCGCCACAGACACAACAAGGTTGTTCTTAGCAAGTTCAATGTATGGTTTAATTTTATCCATTATTGAAGCATTTGAATCAATCGTTGTTGGCAATTGAGTTTGAGCTTCTTCCTTATTTTCTTCTTTATCTTCAGATGTTTCTTCAGTGTCTGTTTCAATTGGTTCAATTTCAACATCTTTTGGTGTTTCAATAAGTTCTTTTGGAAGTTCACCCACACTAGGCGCTACAGAAATGTCATCTATTTGAGGAGTTTCTTGTTTTTTATTTGTTTCTACTTCAATAATCTTAGGACCATTTTGTATTGTTGTAGGCGTAATTTGAACCCCTTGAGAGTTTTTCTTTTGAGCTTCTAAAATTTCTTTTTGTTCTTTTAATTTTTGAGCTTCTTGAGCTTGCAATAATTCTTGAGCTTTAAGTTCAATTCTTTTATTTTCAAGTTCTTGCTTTTGTTTTTCAATGGCATCAAGCTCTTTTTGTTTTTGAGCGCTTGGTGCTATGTATAAATTTTGGCTTGATGATTGTGATGAACTTTTTTGTCCAAAAGCGTTATCAAGTTGCGCTAGTTTGCCCGCATCAACTTGTGGAGCAAGCGCTGTTGTTGTAGTTTTTACCTGTGCTTCAAGATTTATTGGCTTTAGTGAAAAGATATTTATTTTTGTATAGCCATTGTTTAAATCAGCACCAGCATAAGAATATAGCTTTACTTCAACCTTTTTTATGTCGCCAATAGAATCTACAGAAGGGATTGAGTGGAAAGTTTCAGGTAAAAGCATATAATAATGTGTGTTTGTTTTTTTAATAACCTTAATAGGTTCAGAATATGGCTTTTGCGTGTATA
>CAYJMX010000051.1:6151-9030 GCA_964371485.1 uncultured Gammaproteobacteria bacterium
ATGATTTTATAATCTGAACTATTTTCTTGAGAGAAATCTACCCTTAAAAGGCTGTTTTTAAAGTCATTTTCAATTGCAATAGCGGTTGAAAAAAGTGCCATCATTAAAGAAAATATTAAAAAAAGTTTTTTCATAATCTCGGGTAAATCCTCGTTTTGTTTAATAACAATTTATATTATAATAAATTATACAATGAATAAGTTTTTGTTGCAAAAGGGAGTAAAAAATGAATGAAAATAACTTTAAAACGGGATTTGTAGCTATAATAGCTAGGCCAAATGTGGGAAAATCTACCCTTTTAAACAAAATAATTGGTCAAAAAATCGCAATTACAACGCCTACAGCGCAAACGACCAGAAAAAACATTCAAGGTTTTTTCACTGATTCTGATGCTCAAATCATTTTCATCGATACCCCTGGAATTCATAAACCTCTAAACAAGCTAGGTGAGGCGTTATCAGAGCAATCAAAAAGCGCTATAGAAGGTGTAGATTTAATTTTATTTCTAGTAGATGCCAATGATGAGGCTGGTTTTGGGGATAAATGGATATATGAAAATTATTTAAAAGAGTCAAAAACCCCTGTAATGCTTGTTTTAAATAAGGTTGATTTAATTAAAGATATGGCAAAACGTGAGTTTAACACATATTCTTATAAATCTTTGTTTGATAGAAACGTTGATAGTGTTAAAGTGAGCGCTAAGACTGGCAGAAACATTGATGATTTAGTTAAAAAAATAAAAGAATATCTTCCAGTGGCGCCTCAAGTGTATGAATCTGACGAGGTCACAACTCAATCAATGAGAGAGATTGTGTCAGAAGTGATTAGAGAAAAAATTATTTATAATACAAAAGATGAAATTCCGCACTCTGTAGCCGTTGTAATTGAAAATTATAAAGAAGAAGAAAGAATTGATAGAATAAGCGCTAAAATTATTGTTTCAAATGATTCTCAAAAAAAGATTGTAATAGGTAAAGGTGGTGCTATGCTTAAAAAAATCGGCACATCGGCGCGTCTTGAGATAGAGAAAATGATTGATAAAAAAGTGTTTTTAGAAATGTTTGTAAAAGTTGTTAAAAACTGGCAAAAAGACCAAGATTTTATCAAATCTTTAGGAATTAATAACTAATTTTAGTAAAAAAGGCAATTTTTTTAGCTAAAAATACTTTATTATATATATAAAGGATATAAAATGAGAGATAAAATTAGCTTTATAGATGAAATAAAAGTTAAAAAACAAGTTCAAAAAGAACTTGGGGCTAAGCTTGTGTCGAATCCTATTCAAAATTCAAAACACAAATTTATGAAATATCATCTTGACAAAAAAGAGATTAGGCTTGATGATTTAACTTAAATGTTATACATAAAAAATTCAGTGTTTTTAAATTTATCTCCTCGCCAAAAAAGCCAATTGGTGAGTTTTTTGCGTTCTTTATACAAAAAAAACTTGAACCTTTCAGACGCTGATTTTTTGGATAAATTTATTGAAGAAGAAAAATATTATGAAGGGATCAATTCCCCTCATTTTGAATTCGCACTCGAACTTTTTGATGATGATACTTTTTTATCTGACATTTTAAAATTTCACAAATTTTTAAAGTGGGAACAGGATCAAAAAGAGGCGCTAAAACCTATTATAGAAAAGAAAAAAGAGTTTGAAAAAAAACTTAGACAAAAGGCAAATGACATCAAAATGTCTAAATTAAAACCTACTAAAAAACAACTTTATTATTATGAAAAAATTTCAAAGGCGCATTGTGTTATAATGAAAGATGTAAAGGACGCTTCAAGACTTGATTTGAAGAATTGGATTATGGAAATTTTAGAACCAAAGGAAACACAGGACAATGAGTGATGCTCTAACACAAACAACAAGATTGCTTGCAAAGAATAATTTTGATGAACCAAGGGCGCTTGCAAAACTTATCCTAGAAGAAGTTGCTGGTTTTGAAAGTGAAGACTTTGCTCTTAATCGTGCCATTTATGACACAAAAAAAGTTTTCGATTTTATTGATAAAATGATTATGACAAAAGCTCCTGTTCAGCACCTGCTTGGCTATTGCCACTTTATGGGGGAAAAATATAGCGTTAATAATTCTACTTTAATTCCTCGAGATGAAACAGAGTTTTTGGTTCAAGAGGCTATTAAAAAAATTGAAACTATTAACAAAGAAGGTACAATTAATGTGCTTGATATCGGTTGTGGCACAGGCATTATAGCGTGCTCTATTGCAAAAAACTGCCTTAACACAGAAGTGCTTGGGGTAGATATTTCATCTGATGCTTTAATTTTGGCATTAAATAATGCTCTTAAACTAGATTTAGAGAAAAAAGCGCTGTTTAGAAAATCTGATGTATTTTCTGGCATTAGAGAACATGAAAAATATGATGTTATTGTTTCAAACCCGCCTTATATATCTGAAAGTGATTATGAAAAACTAGATGCTGTTGTAAAAGACTTTGAACCTAAAAGTGCTCTTGTGGCTGATGATGAGGGGTATTATTTTTATGAAAAAATTATTCAAGAAGCGCCAAATTTTTTAGAAAAAAATGGATACCTTTTGTTTGAATTGGGCATAAATCAGGCAAAAAAGGTTGAACAAATGCTTTTAGAAAATGGCTTTTGTGATGTGGAGATTACAAAAGATTTAGCAAGAATTGAGCGAGTTATTTTAGCTAGATTAAGCTAAAGAGAAAATTTCATAAATCTCATCATCAGAAAGTTCTGTGATAATCTTCTCGCCTGTAAACACCGCATTATCAGCCAATTCGCGTTTATCTTTAATAATTTTATCAATTTTTTCTTCAAACGTTGATAATGTTATAAACCTATGCACCATAACATTTTTGTCTTGTCCGATACGATATGTTCTGTCTGT
>CAYJMX010000052.1:0-8940 GCA_964371485.1 uncultured Gammaproteobacteria bacterium
CCATATATTGTTGCGCCATTTCACGATGATCAATAGTAATAGAATCTTTAGGGATTAAATTACCCTTATATAAAGTGTTAAACATTGAAAACACAGCACTTGCACGCCTTATGTCATTATCATTTTCAAAAGATGAAACATTGTACTTGTTTAGTATTTTTGAAAAAGTATTATTCTCAGCCAAATTAACTGATAGTGGATATTTTCCACTACATTTTTTTAACTCTTTAGATATCAAATACAATTCGTTATATTTTGTTGGAACATTTTCAATTTCACAAAAATCAAGCGCACGCTTGTTGTAAAGAGTAATTGGGCTTGTCGCATAAAAAGGTAGGGCAAAAGCCAACACAAAAGAAAACTCTGGATTCAAATTAATTAAATCAGGAGTGTTGCCACCCAATATTACAGCTAGTGTTCTTTTTTGAGCTTCAGCTATAGGAATATCAACCCATACAACTTCAAGATTTTTATATTTTTTTTCAATTTTTTCAATATTTTTTTCAATTATTTTTTGAGCAACAGGCTTTAATTGTATTGTCCAAAAAACAAATTTTTCTTTTTGGGGTTCTTGAGCTTTTAAATAGTATTTATAACCACAAAAACACGCCGCAACTAAAAATAATAATAAAATAAAAATCTTTTTAACCATGGTAAAATTATACTATGAATTTATTTGAAACACTAGAAGAGAATAACAAGCAAAAACCGCTGGCTGACCTTTTGCGCCCAAGCACACTAGAGGATTATTTAGGGCAAAGTAATGTAATAAGCGAAAATTCTCCAATTTTTAATTTAATTCAAGCAAAAAGACTTTTTTCTTTTATTCTTTGGGGTCCTCCAGGGTGTGGAAAGACAACGCTAGCGAGATTAATGGCGAAAAATCACGATGCAAACTTTATTGAATTATCAGCTGTTACAAGTGGCGTAAAAGACGTCAAAGAAGCGGTAGTGAGCGCAAAAGAACAACTTAGAAATGATGTTAGGACTATTGTTTTTATAGATGAAATTCATAGGTACTCTAAAACCCAACAAGATGCGCTTTTACCGCATATTGAAAATGGCACGTTTCACCTTATTGGTTCAACAACTGAAAACCCTTCTTTTCAGGTAATTCCCGCGCTTTTATCAAGAACTCAAGTGGTTATGCTTAATTCTATTGATAATAAAAGCATGGAAAAAATAACACTCAAGGGATATAACTATTTAAAAGAAAAATATAAAAGTGAAATAATACTTGAAGACGAGGCGCTTGAGGCTATTGTAAAATTATCAAGAGGGGACGCTAGATTTTGCTTAAACACAATTGAAAATGCGTATTTTTCACTTAAAAAAGGATCCATTACAAAAGAATTAATAGAAAATTTATTGCAATCTTCTACTTCAAAATATGGAATTGACGAGCATTATGATCACGCCAGTGCGTTTCAAAAATCTTTAAGAGGCTCCGACCCTGATGCTGCGATATATTACCTAGCTAAAATGATTGTGGCGGGCGAAGACCCAAGATTTATAGCTAGAAGACTACTTGTAATCGCATCAGAAGATGTTGGTAACGCCGATTTTCGCGCGCTTTTAGTGGCACAAGCTGCCCTTCAAACAGTGGAGCACATTGGCATGCCAGAGGCTCGAATTGCCCTTGCTCAAGCAACAGAATTTATAGCTCGTGCTAAAAAATCAAATAAGGCATATATGGCAATAGATTCTGCCATTTATGATATTAAATCAGGATTAGATTTTAAACCTCCTCTTCATTTAAGAGATGCTCATTATAAAGATGCAAAAAAATATGGATTTGGAGAAGGGTATATATATACGCACAACAATCCTGATGCTTATCAGCAGTTTATGCCAGATGAATTAGTGGATAAAAAATATTTTTAGAAAAAGTGTTTTACAGAAAAGATTATAAGTGATAATATAGATACACTGCATAATAAGTAGTGAAGGTTTTGATTTAAATTTAATTGTAACAATTTTGTAATATTGTTCAACATTTTAGCAATAAATCGAGCGTTTCGACTTTATACAAGTGCAAGGTTAGGAGCAAAGATATGCAAATACAAAGTGTAAATACAGCAAGTTTCAAAGGTAGTTCTATTAAAGCGCAAGATATCGAAAATTACGCTCAAAGGTTAGAGAACGCCAATTTTGACATTGAAAAAAGTGTTAACCCTGAAAAGATAGCTACTGCTATTGAAAATAGATTAAACAAAAGTGAAAAAGGCAAAAAACTTATCAGTGCAGCTGTAGCAAGCCTTGGTTTTGCAGCATCTGTTGTATCTTTAAAGAAAGCTCTTCCAAAATTAAGAAAAGGCCTTGCAACAGCTACTTCAAACCTAGCTGATAAAATCTCTTCTAAAATGCCAGATGTAAAAGGCAAAACTGCTACATTCATTAAACAAACTCTTGAAGGTGCAGCAGCTCAAGGTAAGAAAATCGGCGAAGCTGGTGATGCTACAAAATTCCAAGAGGGCATCAAAAAACTTTTCAAAGGTGAAGCTGGCGAAAACATTGTTAAAACATTAGACTCTATGAAAATAAAAACTGGTGGCGATGCGTTTGATACAGTAGCCGCTACAACTGCGGCTGTACTTGCTGGTAAAGAAGCTGGTGATATCGCTGAAGACAAACACGAAGAAATTACATTAGGAAGTGCCGTTCAAGACTTAGCAAAAGTTTTAAACGTAGCTGAGATGATCTAAGGAGAATAATATGAAATTACAAGCATTAAATACTTCAAGAATTGAACGTCCACAAGTTCCAAGAAGCAACAACCCAGCTTTTACTGGAAAAATTAATATTCCAACTGATAAAGCAAAAAACGTTGCAAAACAAGGTTTAGAATTCTTAAAAGGCAAGCCTCTTGAATTCGCACAAAAAGCAATTACTGCAGTTAAAAACTTCTTCACAAAAACTGCTCCTGAAGCACTTAAAAACGCTTTTAATGTATCAAAAGAAGCTGTAACAAAGTTCTTCACGGGCGAAAAGAAAGCTCAAAAAATCGCCGTTGGCGCTACAACAGCAGGTCTTGCAGCAGGTCTTGCAGGTAAAGAAATCTATGACATCGCAAAAACTAACAAAGAATGTGAATGTGACTGCGATTAATTTATAAAAAATATATAAAAAAAGCCCTTTGTAAGCAATTGAACTATTGAAGCAAAGGGCTTTTTGTTGTATTATTGGTTTATAAGTTCGCAAAAATGTGTGGATGGAACGACTACTGTAGGGAAAAAGTGTAGCATATGACTAAAAAAATGAATATAGCTTTTATATGGCACTTTCATCAACCATGTTATCAAGAGTTTGAAAATGGCGACTATTTGATGCCATGGGTAAGACTTCACGCCAGTAAAGACTATCTTGATATGGCACTTAGGGCGAATGACTTTAATAAAATTAAATTAAATTTTGATATTTCTCCTGTTTTACTAGAATCAATCGAAAAATACTCAAATGGCATAATGGATATACATTTAAAGCTTTTATTGAGTGATCAAAATGACCTTGATGAAGATGATAAAGTATTCATTTTAGAAAACTTTTTTGATGTAAATTATACAAATATGCTTTCTCAAAGAGAATACTATGTAAGCCTTAATGAAAAAAGAGTGGCGCTTTCAAATTATGAAACAAGAGAAATTATTAATGAATTTTCAAATCAAGAATACGCCGATATTATGGCTAACTTTAGCCTTTGTTGGATTGATAAGAAATTTTTAGCAAATTATGAAGATTTAAACACTCTTTTAAACAAAGAGAAAAAATATACCCTCTCTGATAGAAAAAGAATTTATGAAATTCAACTTGATATCATAAAACAAATTATTCCGACTTATAAAAAACTGCAAGATGATGGAAAGATTGAAATTTCCACAAACCCATATTATCACGCAATTTTGCCTCTTTTATTAAATGTTGAAGAGGAAGAATATCCGTATGAGGAAAATCTTCCTAAAAAAATGCACTGTGGTGTTGAAGATGCTAAAGAACAAGTTTCTCGCGCTTTAGATAAATTTGAAGACACTTTTGGCAAAAGGCCAAAAGGCATGTGGCTGTCTGAACAGTGTGCTAGCGAGAAAACAATCAAGCTTTTAAGTGAATTTGATGTAAAGTGGACAGTGCTTGATGAGGGTATATTATCAAAAACTCTTAAAAAAGACTTTGAAAGAGATTTTGAAGGGAACCTTATAGATCCTTTTGAACTTTGTACAAATTACAAATTAAAGAAAAATGAAACAAACATAATCTTCTCTGATTCATTCTTCTCTCATCACATAAGTTTTGGCTATGGAAACTATGACCCTGAAGTTGCGGCGAATGATTTGTATGAAAAAATTAAAACCATTCAAAACAAGCTCATTGATTCACCAAAAAAGAAGCACTTGCTAACTATAGCAATGGATGGGGAAAATTGCTGGGAAAGCTATCAAAATGATGGCGACGAGTTTTTAAATATATTGTACTCATTAATTGAAAATGACGACACACTTCAAACCACACTTGTAAGCGATTTTATTTCAAAATCTGAACCACAGACTTTAAATAAACTTTCTTCTGGTTCTTGGATTAATCGCAATTTCAATCTTTGGATAGGTGAACCTACTAAAAACCTTGCTTGGAGATATTTAAATCAAACAAGAGAGGACTTAGATGCCATCGCAAAAAAATTATTGCAAGGCGCTAAAGGCGACAGTGAAAAACAAGAAGTTGAAAAATTAATTGAAAACGCCAAAACAGAAATCCTTATGGCGCAAGGTTCTGACTGGTTTTGGTGGTATGGCGAACCTAATGAATCTGGTTCTGATGCTATTTTTGACTATTTATTTAGAGAAAAATTAAAAAATGTTTATAAAAACCTTGGCTGGAGCGCGCCTAATCATTTAAATATTCCTTTAATTTCAATGGTAGGAAAGCCAATTGTACAAAGTTCTAGATACATAACGCCAGTGATAGACGGACTTGAAACAAACAAAGAAGAGTGGGAAGACGCGGGTTATATTTTCCTTCCAGACACTCCAACTTTTTCAAAAAATAAAAACATAAAAGGGATATACTATGGTTGCGACAGTGAAAACCTGTACTTTAAGTTTGATATAACTAAAGACAACCTTGCTGAAAAAGGCTTTTTTGTTCATAACCAAATACATATTTACCTAAGAACTCAAGAGCATAATTATTTCTCGCCTGTTCGCCCTGTTTCAAGAACAAGACACCTGTATCCGACAATTAGAAATAATTTCAGCCATGAAATTCTTCTTGCTTACAATAAAGAAGATGTTTGGCCTCCAATTTTAAATATGGCAATTCCAAATGGTCTGTGGAGAAATGTTTTAATGTCATATCAGGAATACGCGTATAAGGATTGTCTTGAGATGAAAATTTCATATAAAGATTTGCAAATTCAAGAAGGAACATCTGTTGAATTTTGCGTGGTGAGCGCGACAGGGCAGATAATTAATGAGGTTTATCCTCAAGATGTCCTTTTAAACATCAATATGGGATAATAATTCTGCCTCAACGTTTGATGAGTCAATGTTTTTAAAATTGCCCCTAAAGCCTTTCTTTTTTAAAAAAAGCTTTATGCAATCATTTTTTTTGCACAAATAGACGCTTTTTCCTAAAGTTTTAGAATCAGGGTTTAAAAAAAGCTTTTTTTCTTTATACTCAAGCGTGATTTTATGCATCAAATCAGACTCTTGCATAATTCGACATGCCTTACATTGACGTATTTTTATCATTTTTTCGCTCTTATAACCATAGTTTTTGATGATACAGTAATTTCTTTATTATCAAGCGCCATTTGAACTTCTTTAATGTAATTATCAACCTTTGCTTCATCAAAGTATTTTAAAAATCTTTCTTTTGATGTTGGTCTATCAGGGCTTGGAGCAGAATTGAACCATTGAATAATAGCATCACTTGTTGCAACATAAGTACTTGGGGTATCAGATACATCAATATCGCCATCGGTGAAACCGGCTTTATCTAAATTAAGCGCGATTGAATTAGCGTCAAAATTTGTAAGCGGGTCATTCATATCAGACATAAACTCGTCCTCAGCTTTTTTAAATTCAGCAAAATCAGTAATTAAATCTGGTGCTGTAAGCTCGTGATATCTTGTATTTGAAGCAATAATTGGTTCAAAAGCACAATATGTGCCACCCGTTTTTAAAATTCTTGCTATTTCATTCATCGCAGCTTGTTTATCAAGCACATGCACTAATACTGATCGAGTAAAAGCTTTATCAATAGTTGAATCTGGCAGTTTAATATCTAACACATCACTTTTTAAAAAGCTAGCTTTATGCGCGCTATCAGATTCGGACAATAATTTTTCACACTCGTCTATGCAATCTTGAAACTTATCAGAGAAAATGACTTCAATATTATCTTGATATTTTTCAATTAAACCAAAGCCCATAAGTCCAGTTCCACAACCAAGGTCGATAACTTTATCCCCTTTTTGAATATTAGCCTTTGAAATAACCAAGTCACGAACAGCAAAAAGCCAGTTTATAGTTTGTTGTACTTGCACTTCATTCATATGTGAGAATCTAGTTTGTTTTAACCACTGTGTCCAGTTTTTGCAAATATTTGTCAATTTTCCTCCAAAATTCGTATTATTTTTACATAAAAAATTGTATAATTATATTTATTATTCTATAATATAACTATATTCACTATTAGGGCAAGAATGTCAAATAAAAACGAAATTATAAACATAGAATCATCAGTAGCGCACTTAAATAAGATGTTTGATATTAACACAATGGCTAGTCAGGCCATTGATATTTATGATCTTGTAACAAAATTAAAGTGTCACATTGTTGATTTAATAAAAAATAAAAATGTATCTTTTTATATACTTGAAAATGGCCTATACAGAAACGCGACAGGCACAGAGGCACATAGGGTAGATGAGTGTTTTGACTTTGAACAAGACAACGAAGCGTTTTTAGTTGCAATTAAACAAGATGACATTATTGATACTGTAAATGAGCATGGCGAATTATTATTCCAATCTTTTTGGAAAAATAATGGACTTGAAAAGCTTAATCCAAAATATTTAAAAGCATTTTTTAACAACGACACTCCTGTGTGTTTTTGTTTTATAGGTGAAGATGAAGACGGAAAGCCTGTAAAACTAAGTGCTGATGAGAGAAAAAGCCTTAATGCTTCTTTTGAATACATTGAACCGATTGTTGCAAAGCATGTGGCAAATTTAAAGAAAGAAAAAGAAGTCGAAAGCCTTCATAAGTCTTTAAATAACATCTCAATTTTATACAACATATCTCAAGCTGTTAATTTTATTGACGATTTAAGAAGATTGCTACAAGTTATTTTATCTAAAGCAATTGATACGCTAGAGGCCGAAAAAGGCTCTTTAATGCTATACGACTATACTCAAAATGCACTTCAAGTGCGCGTGGTACACGGTATAGCTGATAAAAAAATTGAAGAAAGCATTAATAACGGCAGCATCCAATGCTCTAAAATTAAAGTAGGAGAAGGTGTCGCAGGAACTGTTTATCTAGAAAGACGCCCAATTATTACAAACCTTGGTGCTGATGATCCTCGCTTTGTAATTAAAGACGTTCTTACAAACACAAACTCATTGCTTTGTGTTCCGCTGATTTCAAAGGGTGAGGCGATTGGTGTAATAAATATTACAAACAAAAAAAATGGTAAATTGTTTAATCAAAGCGATTTAGATTTTATGATTTCTCTAGCAAATCAAGCCGCTATTGCAATTGATAACGCTAAATTATACGAGCTTGCTACAAAAGATGGTCTTACAAAATTATATATCTATAGACACTTCTATACATTGCTTGAAAATGAATTAAGAAGATGCATAAGATACAGTCGCGATATGTCATTGCTTATGATAGATATTGATGATTTTAAACAGGTAAATGACACATACGGTCACCTTGTAGGCGATCAAGTTTTAAGAGAAATTGCTCAAGTAATTTCTGATACTATAAGAAAAATTGACACGCCAGCAAGATACGGTGGGGAAGAATTTGTTGTAATACTTCCTGAAACAGATAAAGAAAACGCCATTATTATCGCCGAGCGTATAAGAGAAAATATAGCAAAAATTAAAGTAAGAGTTAATGAAACATCTTTCATAACTCCAACAGCTTCAATTGGTCTATCACAATACCCAACAGATGGAAATGATATTAAAGCCATTGTAAATTCTGCTGATATAGCACTTTATAATTCTAAAAAGAATTGTAAAAACTCAGTTTCAGTATTTAGCCAAGAAGGTTGCTACATAGTAGGGCAAGAAAACTAATTAAATATTAGTGTCTAAATTTCTTGTAACTCTATCGGCGTTAACAATTGTGCCAAGTTTCATTGTTTGCAGGTTTAGTTTATTAATTTCTGATAACACTTCACCAGAGAACACGCTTTCATTCGCATCAAAATAATTCTCTACAGGCGCCCACAAGCCAGCAAAGGTATTTTCCATTGTCCTTTGTGCAACAGAAGGATCCTTAGCATCAGGTATTACGTTATATCCAAAAGATTTAATATTGAAGTTTGCGGACATCTGGTTTCTTAATCTCCTTGTTCTGTAAAATCATCCATATATATGACATCGGATGGGGTGCTAATATACTTTAATAATATATAGGCATTTGTAAAAAAACTTAACAAAACCTTACAAAAATATCCGTGCTTTTCAAAAGAGGAAAAATAATATATAATTAGAGTAAAGTTTTGTTAACAAACTCATAAAATATAGCACTTATATTTTTGAGGGTACTTAATAAAATAGTAACAGCACATCTGAGGTGAAGATGAATTTCAAAAATCTAAAAATCGTTAAAAAACTAGCAAACAACAGCCCGAAACTGAAGTGGTTTATGTTAAAAAACTTTCAAGACAATAAAATAGGCTCGAAATATATTGATAATTTAATAA